>NZ_JBXAYH010000003.1:0-296806 GCF_056782195.1 Dellaglioa sp. CoH-55-MRSF-8 | reverse complement strand
GGACATACAAAAATCCCTCCATGATTATCGGATGAAATTATATTATTTCATCTGACAACCATAAAGGGATTATTACACAAGAAATTTCTTGTTGGAACTTTTTTTCATTTGTCTTTATAGAAATTTTCAATTAATCGATTAGGTATAAACCAAATTGATGGTACAATCAGACAAAAAATTAACACCAACTCTGGTTTAATAAATACTGACATCAATCCAATAAGTGAAAAAGATAACGACACCCATGTTTTATTGTCATTTTTAATTGCTTTTGCTAAATTTGATTCAGGCCCATTTGCTCGAAGTAATTCATTAGTTAATACTACATACATAATATTAAATAATAGAAAGACAAGGCCATATAAAAAGGCAGGCGCAAATTTATTATAATGTTCACCAACCCAGCTTGTTGCAAATGGCATGAATGACATTACAAACATAAATCCAGTATTAACAATCAACACCCGCCCATTGATTTTATCCGCCAATTGAAACATGTGATGATGATTATTCCAGGTGACACCAATTAAAAAGAAACTTAATACGTAAGCTAAAAAAGTACTTTGAAGCGGTATTAAATCTGAAAATGTGTCTCCCTCTGGTGCTTTTAACTCTAAAACCATGATTGTCATAATAATAGCAACTACAGCATCTGTGAACGCTTCAACTCTACCTTTTGACATACGAACCCCCTAAATTTTTATAAATTTAGTATTACAAAGATTAGTCATTAAATCAACTAAAAATAATTCCACTTTTTAAAGATAAAATATACTTCCAACAAATATGGCAGGCATAAACTGGTAGGTTAATTTATATTTTAATGATCAACTGGGACCATATTTATCATTTATTATGTTAACTATTTCTCTTTAATTTATATATTTTAATATATTATTAGTTAATACAAATAAATTAAGGAGTTCTAGTCTATGAATAAATTAAAATGGTTTTCCGGCGGAGATGATCGTGGAAAACAGGCCGAACAAATTATTACCGATTTATTAACTGATTTAAGTACAAATAATGGTAATAATACACTTAAAATTACGTTACAAGCTTATCTCGAAGAACTAAAACAAAAACGTTCTTCTGTTCCATTCATTTTAAGTCGCATGAACTTAGATCTTTCTAAAGCCATCAGGAATGATGAACAACCTTTATCTGACAATCAATCTAAAAAATTAAAAGAGTTAACCTCTATCTCCAATATTAGATATGGTTACTAACTATATTCTTTCTTGGTTTATACCTTTATTTTAATATAAAGTTCGTAAAAAACGACTACTTACAAAAATAATCCTTTGTAAATGGTCATTTTTTGTGTCCGTAATTTCTAACAAATTAATTTATTTTTTCATAATAGACCTCTAATTTTATGGCAAAATAAAAAAGATAACTCGTCGAATCAAGTCATCTTTTCATCTGTTATGTTGAATAGGATTGTCAAAAATCACCTTAAAAACACCTTAATTTGCATTCAAACTCATTCAATCTTATTCAAACTTTTAAAATGCAAAAGTGATATTTTATAAGGCTTTTCAACCTTATTCAAACTGTAAAATGGAGATGGCGGGAGTCGAACCCGCGTCCAAGCATATTGCCACTCAAACATCTACGTTCATAGTTATACTATTTAAAATTCGCCAACCGTAGCGCCGTATAACAGGGCTAACACGTCTGACTAACCTGATTAGTCTCTTTTAACTTCTCCAGGTGGAAGAAGTTAACGTAAGTCCACTTAATTTAGGACCCAGATCTAGCACATGGACGATACTAGGAGGATCTACGTTAGAGCGCTATTAAGCAGCTAAAGCGTAAGTATTACTATTATTTTTTGCAGTTATAATTTAACTGAGCGTTTTAACGAAGACGCAAACTTCGAAACGCAATCCAAGCTCAACCTATACCTGTCGAATCCTGAACATCCCCATAACAACTATAAACATACCATATTTATCAGTTAAAATAAAGATGTAACCTGACGACTTATTCTTTGACAAAAAAATGTCATTCAACTATTGTGAAGACAGTTACTTAGAAAGGGAGTTATAAAATGAAAATTGGAATTATTGGTGCAACTGGTAAACAAGGACAATCTACATTAAAAGAGGCAGTTTCTCGTCATTTAGATGTTACTGCTATTATTAGAAATAAAAGCAAATTAACAGAAGATGTTCCTTTTATAGAAAAAGATCTTTTCAAGTTAACAACTGCTGATTTAGAATTATTTGATGTTATTGTAGATGCTTTTAACGCTCCATTTGGTCAAGAAAATCTTCATCAAACATCATTAAAACATTTAACGGATATCTTAGCTGATACTAAGGTTAAGCTCGTTATTGTTGGTGGCGCAAGTAGTCTTTTCGTTGATTCTGAAAAAACACTGTTACTTGGTGATACACCTGACTTCCCTGAAGGTGCTAAAGCAACAGCCAAAAATATGCGTGATGCTTTAGTCACACTCCGTACCGTTTCAAATGTAGATTGGGTCTATATTTCACCAGCTGCATTTTTCAATCCTAGTGGCGAAAAAACAGGCCACTATCAAATTGCCGGTGACGTTTTAACAATGAATTCACAAGGTAATAGTGAAATTAGCTATGCCGACTTCTCTATCGCATTGGTTGATGAAATTGAATCTAATTCACATCATCAAGAACGTTTTAGCGTTGTTTCTAAATAAATTTAATTATCTGCCACTTTCACAAGAAAGTGGTTTTTTTTGTAAAAAAATAAGTGATAATCATCACTTATTTTTACGTCATTATCTAAATTATATTTTAATATTTACCTGCTAAAACGTCATCAATTAAATCTAAGACGCTATCATCTTGATTTGAACCGATACGATGATTTGCCATTTTAGCTGCCATATTTGAAGACTTTTCCATTGCAAAACTTAATGGTGTGTATGCCAACATCTCAGCATCATTATCATTATCTCCAACGGTTACTACTTCATCATCTTTTACATCCCATAATTCTTGCAAAGCATTTAACCCATTTTGTTTTGTTGCCTCTTTAACATTGATATCAATAAATCCAAAACCAGAAACTTTTGCAACTAATGATTCATCAACATTTTCTTTTAATTTAACCGCAAATGTTTTATATTCGTCAATGGGGCCATTAATCGTAACTTTAGAAATAGTTTTTTCAACCTTACTTAAATTAGGGACCTTAATAATGTCTGGATAGTACGTATTAGCCATTTCTACAAAGTTATCAGACTCACTTGCATCAATATACCCACTCTCATCTGTTGATGCTAAGATTCCATAATTTGGCGATACCTTTTGGATATATAAAACTGTTTTTTCAAATACGGCTGGATCAATATTAAATGATCTGATATGGGTGTTGCCATCATAAATAACCGCACCGTTATCTGAAACGTAACCTATTTCACCAGAGATACGTTTAAAAATATCTTTAATTTTCATAACTTGATTTCCACTTGCTACCACGAAATGAATCCCTTTATTTTTTAGTTCAACTAATTGGTGACTAAATCTAACTTCATCAAACGTTTTATTATCTCTTAAAAATGTACCATCTAAATCCACTGCAATTATCTTGACTGTCAAAATTACATTCCTCCGATTATGCTTTAATAACTCTATTATACTGCATAAGTAAACGGATACAAAGAACTAAAAAGAAACGCCCCTTGGAAAAGAACGTTTCTTTACAATTTATGATTTAAAATATCATCAATGCTATCCAAAACACTATCATTTTGATTCAACCCAATGATGTGTTTTGCTGTTTTTTTAGCTAACTTTGATCCGCTAGCCATAGAAAAACTATTCGGCGTGAACGCCAACATTTCTTGATCATTATCATTATCCCCAAATGTCGCAACTTCTTCATCCAAGATTTGCCAACGATTTTGTAGTAAATTTATGCCGTTTTTCTTTGTCGCGTTCACTAAATTAATATCAATATAACCAAATCCAGACGCTTTTGCTTGAAGTTTATTATTCATTTCAGTATTTAATTGTAATGATATTCTTTCATATAACGACACGGGAAAATGACCCGTCAGCATAGAAATTCCTTGATTAAGTGATACCAAATTATCGACTCCGGTTACTTTCGGATAATAATCATT
Organism: Dellaglioa sp. CoH-55-MRSF-8; assembly: GCF_056782195.1. The sequence continues at coordinate 292,689 of NZ_JBXAYH010000003.1, read as the reverse complement.
TACATCTTGAATAAATGTATCAGATTCCCGTTTATCATAGAAACCTCCTTGATTATTAACCGCTAATAGTCCTATTTCAGTGAATGTTTCCTTCAAATACTGAATCGTTTCTTGATAGAGACTATTTTCAAAAATGTATTCTTTCAATAACTCTTTTGCATCTTGAATGACTGCTCCATTTTCAGCAACGTAACCAATTTTATCTTTAATTTCTTTAAAATATTGTTCAATGGCTAAGGTTGGATTCCCACTTGCTACCACAAAATGTATTCCCTGTTGTTGCATCCTTTCAAATTGATGCGAAAATCTTTCTTTATCGTATGATTTATCATCCCTTAAAAATGTACCATCTAAATCTACTGCAATTAATTTAATCGTCATCCCTGCCACCTCTAACGTTATTATACATGATTTCTATACATAACTATATTCTTCAAATGGCGTATCAAACCAGTCATAACGCATTATAATTTGCATGACTCGATTCACAGGAATCCACAATCCCGACCGTAAAATATCTTTCATTGTCTCTAGAAATATCTTGTCATTTTTTGTACTATTTGGTTGTTTAATTTTTATAATTTCTGAATTTTCAGTTTTTACAGTAATAATATGATTGTTCAACGCAATGACTTGTGCAGAAACGATATTATCACTTATTAATTTATTATCTTTGTTTTTATCTATTTTCATTTTGTTAAACTTCCTTTCTGGTATAGGTTCATACTACCTTGGCTTTATGACTTATCTATGAAGTTATTAATAATAAATCATTAAAAAAAGCTTAACCAGTTTAAGAACTGATTAAGCCTTAAATTAATAAACAACAACAGGTTCGTTTTGTGAAACGTTCGCAAATAAAGTTGCCATTGCGGCTGGTTTTGTATTAACACAACCACCAGAACCATCTTTAAGATAAGCTGTTTTAGACCAATTTGTTCTCCAACTAGCGTCATGGAAACCAATTCCACTATTTGTGAATTGAGCCCAGTAACTAACTTTGACAGAATAATTAGCTTTACCAACTTCACTACCTTTAAGTATTGATGGCGTTTGTTTGTACATAATATACCAAACACCCTTAGTTGTATCTTCACCAGTACTATGTTTACCAGTTGCAACATCAGTTGTTAAAACAACCTTGCCATTTTTATGGATCCAAACTTTCTGCTGCGCAATTGACACTTCAGCATACGTATCTCCAAGTCCATCATTTGCAGTCGTTGTGTAACCAGTTCCATAAGTATTATAGCCAACACCATATTTATCATTGGTTGCGTCAATAGCTGCAGTACCATCTTCTAACGCTGTCAAAACATGTGTCACTGAGTCATTCATTCCAAGGGCCCAACCATATGATTGTCCACTAACTGGAACAGTACTTCCTGTAGCCGTTTTAAAATTATACTTTTTATTCAATGTTGCTTGTTTCTTATTAATTTCATCTACTTTTGCAGAAATACCACTCGTATCAACAACATATTTACCATCTTCAACAGTTGCTTGCTTAAGAATATCTGCACCCTTCAACGTATACTTCGTTGATTGAACGGTATAAACAGTCTGTCTAGCAGCTAGTGTATCCAATTTTTCAGTATCAGCTTTAACTGTTTTACTGTCAGCAGATAAAGGTTGGAGTTCAGTATCCTTCAACTTCGTAATGCTACTATAGCCAGCCTTATCATAGGCAGCTAAAATTTGCTTAACATTATATTGATTCCCTTTTTTCCCAGGTGTTACTGATACTTTTCCATTTTTTAAAATGGGACTTGCATCAACAGCCACTGTTCTTGTTTTATTTAACTTTGTTAGTTGGGTTTTTAATTGTGCTTTTAATTGATCCTTAACTGTTGTATTCAACTTTTGTGGAACAATCGCATAATTTTTCTTAACATTTGAAGGAAGAATGGTACGTTGCTTCTTCAACAATGCTTTAATCGCTGGCTTATCTTCATCAGTAAAACCAGTTGTTGTATCTTTTGCATCGACTATTTTTGTTTTACCTACATAAATAACATTTTTTGACGTTTCATTTTTTAACTTACTAATAACTTTATCAACACTTAATCCACTGACATCTGTATCATTAATTGTGATGCCTTTATTAAAATGCATACTTTGATTGAAACTTGCTCCACCAAGAATTCCCAAAACTAAAATACTTCCGATACTAATACCAATCTTTAACGATTTTTTCATAGTTTTTCACCTCATATTATGAATTCATAGTGCGCTATTCCCAATAAAAATATCATACCGCACTATGAATGTCGAATCAATTTTGTTGTTTTCTAAATTATACTCTTTATAACTTTTAAAATCTTTTAAATAATATTTGACAATAATATCAGATTTATCTATACTACATTTATCAACTAACTCAGAGAGGAAATCAAGCCTATGACTTATTCACAAGTAAAACTTAATAATCGTTGGCAAAGCCGGTTATTCAGATTGTAGTCTGTTTTTTACAGATATAATCTGTCTATTCAGATTGTATCTGTATATCGGTTTGGTTTCTATAAATCAAAACCCCTGTATGGATATCAGTATATTCATGCGGGGGTTTTGTCTTTCAAGACGGCCCTCGAATCTGAGGACTGTCTTTTTTTATTAAAAATTAAAGGGGTACTTATAAAATGAAACGATTAATTGGAACCATTATTGCGTTATTTTTATTCTTAGTGATTGCTTTTTTCTCAACACTTCAACCAACAACATTTTCAAACGCTAAAGGAGTACCAACAATTGGTATTCTTCAATTAACAACACATCCTGCACTGGATGCGATTCATAAAGGAATTATTGCTGGATTAGAAAAAGAAGGTTACGTACCTGGTAAGTCTGTGAATATTGATTTCCAAAATGCTGAAGCTGATCAAAGTAATTTAAAATCAATGAGTGACAAGTTTAATAATGAAAATGTTAATCTCATGATTGGTATCGCAACACCCTCTGCACAATCTTTAGCTAATGTAACTAAAAAAACACCAATTATTTTAGGTGCCGTTACTGATCCAAAAGGTTCTGGTTTAGTTAGCAACAATCAGAAACCAGGTAATAATATCACCGGTGTTTCTGATCAAGCACCTATTAAAGCACAGTTAGCTTTAATGAAGGAACTAATACCTAATATGAAAACCGTGGGTGTCCTTTACACATCAAGTGACGATTCAGCTACAAAACAGTATCAACAATTTAAATCTGCAGCAATCAAATCAGGCTTAGAAGTTAAATCGGCAACAATTACCTCTACAAATGATGTTGACCAAGTGTCACAATCGCTCGTAGCATCTGTTGATGCCGTTTATGTCCCCACGGATAACACAGTAGCATCAAGTATGCAGACTCTCGTTAAAAATGCGACACAAGCTAAAATTCCAATTTTCCCTGCAGTAGATACAATGGTCAAAAATGGCGGCTTGGCAACTATTAGTATTAACCAATATGATTTAGGTGTAGCCACTGGTAAAATGGCTGCTGCCGTTCTTTCTGGAAAAAGTGTCCCTGCAACAACACCAATTAATTTTGTAAAAAAAGGTGATCTTGTTATTAATTTGAAAACAGCAAAGGCCTTAAATATTACAATTCCACAAGCATTAATTGATCAAGCCAAAAATAAAGGAGAGTTAATCAAATGACAATTATTGTATCTGCTATCGGACAAGGACTCCTATGGGGGGTTTTAGGTCTTGGTCTTTATCTTTCATTTAGAATTTTAGACTTTCCTGATATGACTGTCGAAGGTACTTTTCCAATGGGCGCCAGCGTAACTGTGATTTGTCTAATCCACGGAGTTAACCCGCTTCTGGCCACATTCTTTGCATTTCTAGCAGGGACACTAGCTGGTCTAGCCACCGGGTTACTTTATACAAAAGGTAAAATTCCGATTTTATTAGCTGGAATCCTTGTCATGACAAGTTTATATTCAATTAACCTACGAATTTTAACAAAAGCAAATATCAGTTTACTTGGACAAAATACAATTTTTTCTGCTCACTTTCTAACTAATCTTCCTGCATCTTTTGATTCCGTTGTATTAGGGCTCATTCTGGTTATCATTAGTATTGGCTTACTCGCTTTCTTTTTAAATACCGAATTAGGCCAAGCGTTCATCGCAACCGGTGATAATGAAAAAATGGCCCGCTCACTTGGTATCCAAACCGATCGTATGAAGATTTTAGGACTAATGGTTTCAAATGGCTTCATCGGACTTGCCGGTGGGCTAATCGCGCAAAATAATGGCTATGCTGATATCAGTATGGGTATCGGAACGATTGTCATTGGGCTTGCTGCAATTATTATCGGTGAAGTTGTTTTTGGTAACTTATCATTAACAGCACGTTTGGTTGCCGTTGTCATTGGTAGTATTTTCTACCGATTTGTTATTTTAATTGTATTAACATTAGGCTTTAACGCAAACGATTTAAAATTAATTTCTGCTATTATTTTAGCATTCTGTTTAATGTTACCAACTCTCCGAAAAGCGCTAAGACTAAATACTTTGTTTGAAGGAGGCCATTCAAAATGACTGAACCCATTTTTTCACTTTCCAATATCGTCACTACCGTTAATACCGGTACTTCTGAGGAGCAACAAATCTTAAAAAATTTAAACCTCACCATCAATAAAGGCGATTTTATAACTGTAATTGGTACTAATGGCGCTGGTAAATCGACCCTTTTCAATACAATTGCTGGTAATATTAAACCAACGAGTGGCAAAATTATGTTACGCAATAAAAATATTACGAATGAAAATGATATTAAACGGACAAATTATATTAGTCGTGTTTTTCAAGATCCTAAAATGGGCACAGCACCTAGAATGACAGTCGCTGAAAATCTATTATTAGCCTTAAATCGAGGCAGTCGCCGTCGGTTTAAACCTCGTCATTTAAAACAAAAAATGACGCAATTTCGTGAATTAACCGCAAAGATGCCAAATGGTTTATCAGAACATTTAAATACACCTGCTGGAAACTTGTCTGGTGGTCAACGTCAAACATTAAGTTTTTTAATGGCAACTTTGATTCAACCTGACTTACTGCTACTAGATGAACATACGGCCGCCCTCGACCCCAAAACAAGCCAAGAATTATTAAAATTAACCGCCGAAATTGTTGAACAAGAACAATTATCTTGTCTAATGATTACGCATCACTTAGAGGACGCATTATCATATGGTAATCGAACAATTGTCTTAAATGATGGTCAGATTCAATCTGATTTATCAGGTGAAAAACGTGCCAACCTATCTACGACTGATTTATTAGCCTATTTTAATGATTTAGAATAAAAAATACCACAACCTTATAAAAGTTGTGGTATTTTTTTACGATTTTATATTCGCTTTCTTAGTTGCAATAACAACAACTGCCAAGGCAAGTAAGATTAATAATGTCGAACCAACGAACAAACCGTTGTATGACAATCGTTCAATTACGATTCCACCAACTAATGGTCCTAACGCTTTACCAATAGATGCGGCAATATTAATCGTTCCTTGTGCCTTACCTTCTTGACCTGGCTCGGCCAGTTCATTAATCCATGCCGGAATGGCTGGGAATGCGACCATTTCACCTAACGTCAACAAGACCATTGAAAAGACAAAATGAGAAAAGTCTTTCGCAAAAATAAGTGTTGTAAATGATAACGCAAATAAGCCAACACCCATAATAATTTGTCTAAATAATGACTTAGCAATTGTTCTCGTTACAAGCGTCACTAGTGGTTGTCCAAAAACAATGAGTCCTGCATTAATCGTCCATAATAAACTATATTGACTCAATGGAATATCTAACTTATCCATATAAATTGATAAATTACTTTGCCATTGCTCGTAACTCAACCAAATAACCAGGAATGTTAACCACATTGCGCCGATAATCCAAACTTTGGGATTAACACCAGCTGATTGTTCTGATTTTGTTGGTTTCACTTTTTTTCGTATTGGATCAACTCTATACGCTAAAATAGCAGTAATCAAAAATATTGAATATAAAATTAATGCTGATACAAAGACCATTGTGACACTAACTTCAATCACGTATCCAACTAATAATGTCCCAATAACAATCCCTAAATTTAAAGCTAAATAAAAGAGATTAAAAACATATCGACTATCTTTTCTTCTAATTGTGGCCGCAAATGAATTTAAAATTGTTGCCACAATCCCGTTACCAAGACCCAAAATAACTAGCAAAATTGGGTATGCTGGCCAGCCATGCATGAAAACTAAGCCTAATACGGCCAACCATGCAATTACGATTCCTACCAATGTCGCATAATAAGGCCGCCATTTATCAAATAAATAACCACCAGCATAATTACCAATAATAGTCGCAACTGAGTTTATTAATAGTACAATTCCAGAAAATGTTAAACTTTTACCTAAATAGTTATGCATGTAAATTGTTGTTAACGGCCAGACGAAACTTGAACCTGCGCTACTAATCACTGAACCTATTAACAACCATTTTAATTTAATTTCTTTCGTCATTTTTTTCCGAAAGCCCCCTTTTTAAGGTTACTTAATGTTCAATTTTTCTAAATACTTTTGATTCTTTTCACGATCAAATTCATTTTCTGATTGTGCGATAATAACAGCTGCTAATGAATTACCAACAACATTGACGGTTGTACGACCCATATCTATGATTCTATCAACTCCAGCGATAAAAGCCAACCCCGAAGCAGGAACACCAATAGTTGAGATTGTCGCTAATAGGACGACAAATGATGCACCAGGTACTCCAGCCATCCCTTTAGACGTAATCATTAACACAATCAATAATGTAACTTGTTGTCCAATTGATAAATTAATATGGTATGCCTGTGCCAAAAACAGAGCAGCTATTGACTGATAAATTGCTGATCCATCTAGATTAAATGTATATCCTGTTGGAACAACAAAAGAAACAATTCCCTTTTTAACACCAAAATTTTCCATTTTTTCCATAATTTTAGGCAGTGCTGCTTCAGAACTAGCCGTTGAAAAAGCAAGAATCATTTCATCCTTGATTACCTTTAACAAGACGATTAAATTAATTTTAAATAATTTAGCAACAAGACCCATTACTACAATAACAAAAAATATCATCGTTATATAGGTCACAATAATAAAGAACCCTAATGGTTTTAAAGCAGAAACGCCTAATTGTGCTATTGTGACACCAATTAATGCAAAAACACCGATAGGTGCCAATTTCATTACCCAGTTTGTCACTTTGAACATAACTTCAGATACAGCTGAGAAGAAATCAATAATCGGTTTTCCCTTCTCACCTAGCGTTGCTGTCCCGAGTCCAAATAAAACGGAAAAGAAGATAATAGGCAGCATATCACCTTTAACAAGTGCCTCAAAAATATTAGTTGGCACAATATGCATTAAAATCGTACTCAACCCAGTAGAGGTTGAGTTTTCAGTTGTAACATATTGACTAATATCGACTTTATTTAAAGCTGTAATATCTATAAATTGTCCGGGTTTAGTTAAGTTACCAACAATTAATCCTAATGCAATCGCAATTGTTGTCATAATTTCAAAGTAAATTAATGTTTTTCCACCGATTCTACCTAATTTGTGGATATCTCCCATATTGGCGATTCCGACCACTAGACATGAAACAACAATCGGTAAGACAATCATTTTGATCATATTAATAAAGATGGTTCCCAGCGGTTGAAGTGAGTTAATAATGAGTTTATTTTGATACCCAATAGCACCAATAATAATTCCTAAAATTAATCCAATTAAAATTTGCCACCCAAGACTAATTCGGTACGCTTTATAATATTTCAATTTAACCATCCTCACTATATTTTAATTTACTATGGTTAATCTTATCATATATACGAACAATTATGTTATTTTTTTATTAAAAAAGAGCAAAAAACTGTAAAATGAGTTTTTCGCTCTTTTAACATTCATATTTTTAAAATATTATCTGATGACACTAACGGAACATTGTGCATTTTGAGCCATATAACTAGCTTGAGAGCCAATAAATAATTTCTTTGAATTACTTGGCGTATTCGTTTTTGAACCGCAAATTAGAATATCCGGTTTAAAATCTGGAATAACCTTCTCAACAATTTCAGAACCTGGTCTACCAGCAGAAACAATTGCTTGTACATTTTTAACGCCAAAATCATGCGCCTTATCTACATAGCGTTCGATACTTTCTTCAAGTAATTTTTTATTTTCTTTGATAACAACTGGTGACATAGAATCAAAAATATTCATATCACCTGTCTCTAATATTGAAACAATCCCTAAAGGAATTTGTTGTAACTTAGCTAACGCTACCGCATAATTAAAAGCTAAAATTGATGATTCAGAATCATCCTCATCTATGGCAACTAAAACGCGTTTAAAAGTTACCGGTGTTATGTCAAAGTCCAACTTTTCTAATCTATTATTCATATCGTCACTCCTCACTTGTTTTGTTGCCATTATTGATGATTTTACTTACGCCAGTTACTTGGGCTCCAAAGCTGCCCTTCCATTGAGCCATGCAAGCTCTCAATTTCAACTGACTGATCTTTTAATAGCGCAATTGTAGCTTCAATCAATAATTGGTTTTCTTCTGTTTCAATTTTTTTAAGCTCAGCAATTGTCCAGTCAACATTTCCATCCATTTTAATCACTCCTTTTACTCATACAAACGTACCATAATTAGATTAATAAATTGAATTTAATGCTTACTATTTTCCAAGGCGATGATGAGTTTTGCTAACTGTTCATCACTTGCAGCAAAACTTATTCTAAAGTAGCCCTCACCAAATTCTGTGAATGCACTACCTGGAACAACAGCTACCTTTTCTTTCAGAGCAAGTTGCTGACAAAATTCAACTGACGTTAATTTTAGTTTTTTAGGTATTTCAACGAATAAATAAAAGGCGCCATCTGGTTTAATTAAATTATAACCTAATTTTTCTAAGGCTGTTACCAATCTATCACGACGAATATGATAAGCATCTCTCATTGGTACACTATCTTGCTTCCCATTTTTAACAGCTTCAAGTGCAGCTACTTGTGATAAAGTTGCCGCGGTCGTTACGTGATATTGGTGGACCTTTTTCATAGCATTAATTAATCGTTCTTCAGCTAATACAAACCCAATCCGCCAACCGGTCATTGCATGTGATTTAGACAATCCCATTATTAAAATTGTCCCTTCAGGATACAAATTAGCCATGGAAATATGCGGTTGTTCATAGGTTAACTCGCAGTAAATTTCATCGCTCATCACCCAAATGTCATGTTTTTTCAAAACATCTTTAATAGAAGATAACTCAATTTTACCATAAGAAACACCGGTAGGGTTAGTTGGATAATTAAATATAAATCCAACGATAGCTTTATTCTTATTTTCCTGCAATGTCTTTTCAATAAGCTCTGCCGTTACCCTAAAGTTCGTCGTACGTGTATCCATAAAAATAGGTTTAACGCCTTGTAACTGCATTAATGGCAAGTAAGCTGGATAACAAGGAACTGGTACTAAAATGTAATCTCCTGGTGTTGTTACCGTCTTTAATGCTGTAGCAATTGCCTCAGTTGCCCCAACGGTCACTAAAACATTCTTTGCGTCATAAGCCAATTCAAACTTTTCATTATAATAATCAGCAGTTGCCTGTCGTAATTCTGGATTACCAGCTGAGGCTTCATAATGTGTTTGTCCGTTATCAAGCGCTGTTTTTGTAGCGTCCATAATATGTTGAGGTGTGATGAAATTAGGTTCACCTAACGTTAACTTATCGATACCGTCTATTTTGGAGACCCATTCATCAAATCGACGAATACCTGATAATTGTATCTGATCAGCTACTGTATTTATTTTGATCATTAAGACACCTTCTCCGAATTAGAATGAATCTTAATTATACATCAAAAAAATAACGATTTATAAAAATTCTTATAAATCGTTATTTCAACTTATCTAAACATTGTTTTCGTTGCTTTTGCCAAAACTTTTGGCATTTTTTCATAATGATGTAATGGTGTTAATTGCGTATCTGAAATTCCTAAGAACTTATACACAGCAATTTGTGCACAACGGAACGAATACTGTTCTGTAAAGACCATATCAAATGGCATTTCTGCAAATTGACTAATAAAGGCCAAATTCTTTGAATGTTCAGGTACAACGTCAGGACGATCACCAATTGCGCGACGGTTAAATAAGGCACTCGCATATGGCATATAAACAGGTATAACATTAACAACACTATCCATAATTTCATCTGTACGTTGGCTAATATTATTCGTAGCTGTATCTGTTTGAGCCAAATGGCCTAATAATTCTTCTAACATTTCGCGACCAGTCATCTCGATAAATGGTTTTTGAACAAAATCACCCTTGCGACGAGGATATAAACAGTAACCCCAGAATACAGTCTCATTTTCTTTTTGAGCATGGAAATGAGGTTGATGATGAACCACGATTGATAATAAATTATTACTATCAACCCAGGTATTCAATGCATTACCAGGTTCTTGTTGTGTAATCCGTGCAATTTCATTTACTGCTAAATGATTATCAGTTGTGACTGTAAAACTCATCCATTCACTTTGTTGACGATCATTAAAGAATTTATCTGGTTTACCTAAGTTATAGAAATGTTCAGTAGCTTGTTTCCATAATTTAGCACTAGGTGCATAGTCCATATTTTCCACAATCGGTGTATCAATATCGCCCATTGATGAACTATCTGTAATTGAACCATTCGTATCAAATACTAAATCGCCATCATTAATAATGATTTCGCCGACTTTATTATCATTATCGACTTCTTCATATTCAAGACCAGTGACAACAATATCGTCACGTAAAGCTGTATCTTTAAATTTAAATTCAGTTATCTTACGGTTATCCACAAAGGTTACACCACGGTCTGTAAGATATTTACGCATTGGTAAAATAATACTTTCATATTGGTTATATGGTGTTCTTGTAACACCTTCCAATGTGTTAATACGACTGAATTCAAGAATCATTCGGTTCATATAACGACGTAATTCCATTGCTGAACTTTCCTTTTTGAAGGCAAAAGTTGTTTGCCACATATACCAGAAATTAGTTGTAAACATGTGTGGACTATTTTCAAACCATTTTTCAATACTGATATCATTAATCTCTGATTCCTTTGATTCAGGCATCGTCATTAATTTTGTTAGTAAAACGCGATCTCGTGTATTAAATTGCATATGACGATAATCATTCTTACCGCCTTTATTTCTAATACCATCCATTTTATCAATTAAGCGTGCAATATCATGCGTTGGATGTGCATGATCAAAATCTAAAATTTCATCTGTAACTGTCTTTCCAGGATTATCCAATGATGGCACTTCTCGAAGAACATCCCATAAGTTTTCATATGTTTCTTCATTCAACATACGACCACCTTTAGCTAGGAATCCTTTTTGATTACTCAAACCTTGGTTACCATATTCAGTCACATAATCTTTAACTGCAGCGCCATCATTAGCACCATGTTTTTCTAAACCAAACATCGTAATTTGGTCACCATGCCAGCCACCATCACGAATTAAATAGATACCTGCTGCTAAGTTACCAACACCTGTACCAATCATATATGCTTTTTGAGTCATAATCTATTCCTCCTTCGATTTTTCGCCTTCACGAATCATTTTAATTAAATGTTCCAAACGGTTTAATGTTTTTTCAGGTGTTAAAAAGTAAAAACGTTTTAATCCTGTTTGTTTATAATCAATAAGTCCCACATTTTTTAAAACTTTCAAATGATGTGAAACTGCCGGTTGTGATAACGCCATGCGGTCAACCAGCTCAGAAACCGTTAACTCTTGCCGTGACTTAGAACCTAGCAAAATAATTAATCGTTGTCTTTTTTCATCTGCCAAAGCGTTCAAAATATCTAGATTGGAAATAAATTCCTGTAGCGCTTCGGATTGCCCTGGTTCTAATTCTTCAGCTTCCATTGTCAATCATCCCCCTATATCTATCTTCATGAATATAATAACACCACGTTAGAATTTTAGCAACCGCTTTCAGTAAACGTTTTAATTTACTGCCTAATCTTTTTTATTCATCTTAATTTGAATTCATTTAAATAAAAAAAGTGGCTCTCTACATTAGTAGAAATCCACTTCACCTATCTTACATTTTATCCATTGTTTCATTTAATAATTCATCAACTTTATTATTACCTTCATTATCTGCATGACCCTTTGTCCATTCAAAATCAACATTAGTGAAAGCTGGTATTAATTCAGCAACTTGTTGCCAAAGTTCGACATTAAGTACTGTTTGACCATCCGCTTTTTTCCAATTTCGACGTTGCCAACCTACTAACCAATTTTTTTGAATTGCATTCAAGACATACTTCGAATCTAATATAAATACGACGTGTTCTTCTCGTAATCCTAAATCAATTAATTTTTTCATAGCTTGAAGAAATGCCATAATTTCCATATGATTATTAGTTTTACCTTTTTCACCATCTGTACCAGAAAAGGTCTCACCCGGTGTTTTAATATAAAAAGCCCATGCCGCAGTATCTTCTGCTAGGACGTGACCGCCTAATTTATTACCATGATTTCTCGAACCACCATCAGTCCAGACTTGAATTGAATCTGAAGTTAAAGTTACGGATTGATGAACTGCTGTCGCACTTTTTTTACTACCTGTCGCTGTTGGTCTAGGTGCCCCATCATCCATCCAATTTTGGGCTTCATCTCGCGTTTCAAATCCTTTGTATCGTGCCCCATCGTATCCATTAACCAACTTTGCCACATCAGGCCATTTTGTGAAAATACCCGTTTTACGTCCTTTATATACTGCATAAAAATTCTTAGCCAATTTAAATCACTCCATTAGTCAGTTTATTGATTCTTTTATTGTAAGCTAAAAGGCACTAAAAATATATTTAAATAAAAAATACTCATTCTAAAGTATGCAAAAAAACCACCGTTCTAATCAACGGTGGCCATCATTTATTTAACTAAATTATGCTTTTTTTGCTGCAACTGCTGCGTCGTTAGCTTTGCTTTCTTTTAAGAAAGTAGCAAGTTCTTGTTGTTTACGACGACGGTTCTTTTTGTTTGGAGTATTAACTGGACGACGATCGTTACCGACACCTGTATGGTTGTTTGATGACATTTCGCAATCCCCCTTTCTTACAATCTCTTAATTTTAAACTGTATTCAGAAATAATTCAAGTTAATCATTAATTTCTTATAATGGACTCAAAAAATTAAGTTCATAAATAAAAAAAGATAACCGGCAGTAAGTCGATCATCCTCTATGAATACTGCTCAGGTAGGGATCGAACCTACGACATCTTGATTAACAGTCAAGCGTTCTACCGCTGAACTACTGAGCAATCTTTATAATTCATTTCTGTCTATACTATTTTATACCATAGGTTAACCTATTTTGTAAAGATATTTTTGGTAATATTTACTCAATATGATTGTCTTTTAATATCGCATTCAAATCATTTTGAGCTTCTTCTGTTTTATGCCACTCTTGATATTCAGTAAATGCTTCTAGTGGCATTTCAAAATTTTGATTAATATATTTTTCATAATTAATAACGTGTGATGATCTGGGAATATTTAACTGTAGAATACGGACTTCTTTCAATAAATCTCTTTGAACTGCAAGTTCTGCTCTCCCATTTTGTACCATGTTCGATAATTCAAAATATTTAGAACCATCTTTTCTAGTAATTTCTTCAATTAATGATAAAACTTCATGACTTTTCATATTGAACCCAACTTTCTACATCTATTCTCTTAATTAAGTATAAACACATTTGACAATAAGTACAACAAGCACAAAAAAAGCCACTACATCGCAATAGTGGCTAGCATAAGAGAGAAAGAGAATTGATAAAGGTAATTCATATACCTTACAAACTTAAGATAACATCAAATGTAAGCGTTGTCAATAGTTTGTATTAAAAAAGTGCTGTCGAATGATCTACGCCAACACTTTCCTATTATTTCGTATTATCTGGATGAACAATACTTGTTGGGTTCTCAATAATATGACTTATTGAATGCCCTGATATATTTACTAAACTAAAGAATACCACAGCGACTAAAATCACAGCTGTTAGCACCTTACTTGGTTTAGACATTTTTTCATTTAAAACAGAGCCATAGAAATCCTTTTTTACCTTTTCGGTAATAACTTGCTTTGAAACGCCTAAATTTGCTTCATCAGCACTTTCTTTGTCTACTTGGTTAATAAGATAGTCATCGATACTAAACGCTTTTTGAGCCTCTTTTTGTTTCTTTTGGTACGCTGTTTTTTCTTTTTTTGATAATTTTTTAAACCAATCAATATAAGCTTTATATTTAGTGACAACTTCTTTAGTAGGACCAACTTGTTTTAAATCACCATATTGGATCCATGCGACACGATCGCATAGCATTTCAATTTGTTTTAATGAATGACTAACAAAAATAATTGTTTTTCCTTGTTCTTTAAATTCGTTAATTTTATCAACACATTTTTGATAAAAAGTATCATCGCCAACTGACAATGCCTCATCAATAATCAAAATATCAGGATCAATATGCACGGCAATAGCAAAGCCTAAACGAGATTTCATCCCACTAGAATAGCTTTTAACGGGTTGATAAACAAAATCACCTAAATCAGCAAAATTAATAATTTCATCTAAAATATCATCAATTTGTTGGTTAGTTAGACCCTGCATTAAACCTTTTAATCGAATATTTTCTAATCCGGTTAGTTGGCCTCTCAATCCAGCGCCGATAGCAATAATAGAAGTTTCTCCGCGAACATCTACAATACCGGTTGTTTGTGGAATAATCCCCGAAATAATATTGGATAACGTTGATTTACCTGAGCCGTTAACGCCAATTAAACCAAGTGTTTCTCCACTCATAACATCCATCGAGATTCCTTTAAGAGACCAAAAATGAGGTACCGTCGTACTTTTAAAAGAAAAGAATGATTTGATATGTTCAGATTTTGTTTTAAATAAGTCATATTCTTTTGTGACATTTTTTACTCTAATTTTATAATCGACCATTTTTTCAACTTCCTAAAAACGTATTTTCTTACAATTGTCATCATGTTACTAGACTTACTATCAGCCGTCAAGCAAGCACAAAACACAAATAGAACCAATCCATTTATTTTAACGCTTTAAATGAATTAGTTCTACATATGGATGATAATTTTATTTATTTTTTAATAAACTTGCAGCTGCTTCATCAACAATGACAACTACATCATCATGATTTTGTAAGAAACTTGCAGGTAGGTCTTCTGTTATAGGGCCTTCAATCATTCCCTTAATAGCTTCTGCCTTACTTTCACCAAAAGCTTCAAGTAAAATCTTGTGCGACTTCATGATTGATCCAATACCCATTGAATAAGCATATTCAGGAACATCATTTTCGTTATCAAAGAAACGTGCATTTGATTTGATCGTTGACTCCGTTAAATGAACTTTATGTGTCAAGCTATCTTCAGCTGTTCCAGGTTCATTGAATCCAATATGACCATTTTTACCAATACCCAAAATTTGTAAATCAATTGGATTATCTTCAATAATTTTGTCATAACGTTTTGTTTCTTTTTCTGAATCACTTTCAAGACCATTAGGTAAGTAAGATGTCTTAAATGGTTTTTTACTAAATAAATTTTCATTCATAAAGTAACGGTAACTTTGTGAATCTTTTTCACCTAAACCAACATATTCATCTAAGTTAACTGATGTTGAATCCGTAAAATCTAAGTCACTGGCTGTAATTGCGGCATAGGTTGTTAATGGTGTGCTTCCTGTAGCAAGTCCAAAGACTTTAGCATTTGCTTCTTTAGCAGCTTTAAAAATTTCGTAGCCTTTTTGGCCACCCTCGTTTTGGTCTTTAACAATAATTAATTTCATTTGATTGTCCTCTTTTCAATTATTTATTCCTCTAATTGGTATAGTCCAATAATACAATATCATTTTAAAAAAAGCAATAGGTCTATACCAAATAATAAACAAAAAAATGATACTACCCTTAAACAGGTAATATCATTTCTTCAATCTATCTTATTCGACAGTAACACTCTTAGCTAAATTACGAGGTTTATCAACATCATAGCCACGGTTTAGGCTTGTATAGTAAGCCAATAATTGTGCAGGCACAATACTTACTAACGGTGTTAATAAGTCAGAAACATCTGGTAATACAATTTGATCACCCTCGTTTGCTAATGTCTCTGTTGAGATGATAATTGTATTTGCTCCACGAGCCAAGACTTCTTGAACATTGCCTCGTGTATGACTTGCAGTCGGTTTATCAGTAATAATAGCTACAACTGGTGTGCCTTCTTCAATCAAGGCAATAGTTCCATGTTTTAATTCACCAGATGCAAAACCTTCCGTTTGAACATAAGAGACTTCTTTTAATTTAAGTGCAGCTTCAATTGAAACATCGTAATCAATACCACGACCAATATAGAAAGCGTTACGCGTTTCACTTAAGAATTCTTTCGCTAAGTCATTAATTGAGTCTTTATCATCAACCATAGCTTGCATAGCATTTGCAACCATTGTTAATTCATGATAAACATCAAAATTAAGAGCTTTTGTTTGTTTTGTAACTGTTCCTAACGCTTTTGCTAAAAGTGCTTCAACGGCAATTTGAGCTGTATATGCCTTAGTTGAGGCAACTGCTATTTCAGGACCAGCATGTAATAATAACGTATATGTTGCCTCACGAGAAAGTGTAGAATTTGCTGAATTTGTAATTGTTAAACTTGGGTACATCATTTCGTTAACTTTTACAAGAACCTGACGGCTATCAGCTGTTTCACCACTTTGTGATAAGAAAATAAAGAATGGTTTTTCTGAAAGTAATGGCATATGATAACCAAATTCTGAAGCAACATGTACTTCTGTTGGTACATTAGCTAAACCTTCAAATAATTCTTTTCCAACTAATCCGGCATGGTAACTTGTCCCTGCAGCAACAATATAGATGCGATCAGCAGCTTTCATTGCGTTTAAAATACTATCATCAATTTTAACAGTTTCTTCATTTTCAACATACTCACTCAATAAACGTCGCATAACAGCTGGTTGTTCATCGATTTCTTTTAGCATGTAGAATGGATATGCGCCTTTTTCTGAATCGCTATCATCCATTTCAACATGATATGAATCACGTGATACGGCTTCACCAGCTTTATTTTCAATTTCAATAGAGTCAGGTTTAACAATAACCATTTCACCATCCATGAGTTCAATGAAGTCATGTGTTTCTTTCAACATTGCCATGGCATCACTGCAGACAACATTAAAGCCATCCCCAACACCAATTAATAAAGGACTCTTATTCTTAGCCACAAACAATGTTTCTGGTTCTTCACGATCCATCATCAAGAAAGCATATGAAGAACCTTCAAGTAATGATAAAACTTTTTTGAATGCTTGTTTAGCAGTTAAATTTTCTTTATTTGCAAAATATCCAATTAATTGAACAACAACCTCAGTATCTGTTTCACTAACAAAATTTACGTCTTTTAAATATTGTTCTTTTAACTCAGAAAAATTAGTGATAACGCCATTATGTACAAGGTAAAAGCGGCCATCTTCAGAAACATGAGGATGGGCATTAAATTTACTTGGTACGCCATGTGTTGCCCAACGCGTATGTCCAATTCCAGCAGTTCCATGAACCTTATCATCAATGGCCGACTTCAAATTCGAAATACGTCCAGCCTCTTTAACAAGGTAATCTTCACCCGTTTTGTTATCAACAAAAATACCGGCTGAATCATAACCACGGTATTCTAATTTTTCCAAACCATTAATTAAAATTTCAACAGTATTCGTTTTTCCTGTTACGCCAACAATTCCACACATAGTTTATGTCATCCTTTTTTTAAATGTATTTTTTATTATTATTTTAAAATTGGTATAGATGTTTAAAAAACAAGTAACCCTTATCAATATCTATTAATATACCTTTCTGATATTTTTTTGTCAAGAATTAATATATTGGTCTATATTTTAAATCAACTTTAAAATAAAAAAAGAGTCATTTGAATTTTCATTCAAATGACTCTTTCGCTTAATTTCTAAACGCCCATTTCAGTTTGAACTGTTTGCACAATTCGATCAACATAAGCTTTAACTTCTTTTTCTGTTGGTGCTTCGGCCATAACACGTAATAAATTTTCAGTTCCACTAGGTCTCACAAGAACTCGGCCATCGCCGGCCATTTCTGCTTCAACTTCTGCAATACTATCTTTAATTTTTTGATTATCTAATGCAGCTTGCTTATCTGTCACTCTAACATTCACAAGTTCTTGTGGATAAGTCTGAACAGCTGCAGCTAATTCAGATAACTTCTTGCCTGTTTTCTTCATAACATTTAGCAATTGAATAGCAGTTAGCATCCCATCACCAGTTGTATTGTAATCTAAGAATACAATATGTCCAGATTGTTCGCCACCAATGTTGTAACCGTCAGCACGCATTTTTTCAACAACATAACGATCACCAACTTGTGTTTTAACTGATGTTAAATCAGCTGCTTCAAGTGCTTTGTATAGTCCAATATTACTCATAACAGTTGTCACAACTGTTTCTTTTTTCAAGCGACCACGTTCATTCATGTATAATCCACAAATGTACATAATTTTATCGCCATCAATAATATTACCTAATTCATCAACAGCAATACATCTATCACCATCGCCATCAAAAGCAATCCCGGCTTCAAGCTTATTTTCAACTACAAATTTAGCTAATCCTTCTGGATGTGTTGAACCAACGCCATCATTAATATTTAATCCATCAGGCGAAGTTGCCATTGTTTCAAATTCAGCATTTAAATCAGCAAACAAACGTGAAACAAGTCCACTTGTTGCGCCATTAGCTGAATCAATTCCAACATGAATTCCTTCTAAATCATCAGGAATTGTTTGTTCCAAAAATTGTGTATATTTCAGTACACCTTCTGGATAATCTGCTAATACTCCAAGGCCTTCACCTTCTGGTCTTGGCAAATCATCAGAATCTTTTTCTAATAAAACTTCAATTTCTTCTTCTTGTTCATCAGATAGTTTATAACCATCCGCACCAAAAAATTTAATGCCGTTATCTTGAACGGGATTATGTGAAGCTGAAATCATAATTCCAGCAACTGCATTTTGGGCACGTACAAGGTACGCTACACCAGGTGTTGAAATAACGCCTAATGAGAGTACTTCAATCCCAACTGATAATAACCCTGAAATCAAAGCTTGTTCAAGCATTTGACCAGAGATTCGTGTATCACGCGCAACAAGCACTTGTGGTCTATCGTTATTTTCAAGTTGTGCATGCTCTGATAGAACATACCCACCTAAACGTCCCAATCTAAATGCTAACTCAGGACTTAGTTCTTTATTTGCAATTCCTCTAACACCATCTGTACCAAAATATTTCATTATTTTCTCCTCACTAATTAATTAATTTAATGCGTTCGTTGATTCACTTGAACTACTTGAACTATCAGAACTTGTCGATGAAGACGAAGTAGCACTTTCACTACTTTCTGAACTGGTTTCAGAGCTCGTCGATGTCTGATCAGTTGTTGTTTCACTACTTTCAGTTTTTGATGCTGCGGTTCCACCAGAAGCACTAATTTTTACTTTAACAGATTCTGGATTTGATGAAATTAAATTATTCTTATCCAAATCGATACTAATTGTTTTCGTAACGGAATCACTAATCTTATTAATTGGTACCACAACATCAAGTTTACTTAATTTGCTTAAGGTTGATTCTGTACCCGTTACCGTTACTTGTTTTGTATCACTTGAAAACTTATACGTCTTCCCAGATACGCCAGTTCCACTTGAAACAAAATTCAAAGGTAATTTTTTAGTGGTTTTAGTACTCTCAACCGGTATTGTAACACCGACTGTTGATGGGGTCATGACGACATTTAAAGTTTTACCATTTACATCTAAGGCCTCAAGTAAGACTTCTTGTGAAATTGTTGACTTGATCTGATTGCTGCTGACATTTACTTGTGCAACCACTTCTGAAATAGCATTCACATCGCCTTCCGCACCGGATGCAGAAATCGTATTATTATCTAAAACAGGCGTCCCACTCTTATACCCTTGCGCTAAACGACGTTCATTAAATTTCACCTGAATAGGGAATGTCGTTGTCTTACGTTTTTGTATATTAACAGAAATTGTAGCGGGACTAATTTTATAACTAATTTCTTTGTTTAATCCTTCTGCTTGTAACTTAACAACATGTTTTCCAGGATTTAAACCCTTTAAATCAGCAAACACTCTAAAGTTTTGTGTATTCACAGTTGTTGTAATTAAAGCGCCAGGACCGTCCAATGTTAATTTTACATTTTTAGGATATCCAGTAATAAAGTATTTATCACTATCGGCCGTAATTTGTAGGCCAGCCTCAATCGTTTTTGATTCATTTGCAACTAGACTCGTTGTTTTTGAATCGGAAAAATTATTTGTATTTGCTAACTGATCATAATTAACATAAACAAATAATAAAATTGCTAAAATTAAAGAGGTTCCAATAAAAAATGAGCGACTATTAAAAAATTTATTTAGATTCATTTTTTATCCCCCTTACGCCCGAAATGTTCAAAAAATTCCCAGAAAGGGTTGTTCTTTTTAGGTTCATCATCTTTAATTAATTCAGTATTCAATAATTTAAGGTAATCTTCTTGTGATAAATCACGAATAAGTTCGTTATTTCGCGTAATTGTCACTGAACCTGTTTCTTCTGACACAACAATCGTAATTGCGTCGGTTACTTCACTGATACCTACTGCAGCACGATGCCGAGTTCCTAATTCTTTTGGAATTAAGTTACTTTCAGATAATGGTAAGTAAGCCGCCGCAACAGCTATTTTATTATCTTTAATAATTACCGCGCCATCATGCAATGGTGTATTGGGAATGAAAATATTGATTAATAATGCACCCGTAATTTCAGCATCTAATGCAATTCCGGTTTCAATATAATCTTCCAATCCAGTGTTCATTTGGATAGTAATTAATGCCCCAATTCGACGTTTTGACATATATTGAATAGCTGAGTCTAGTCCAGCAATCATATGTTCTTCGTCTTTGTTTTTCTGTTTACCTCTTGAAAAAAATGATCCACGACCAAGATGTTCCAATCCACGTCTTATTTCCGGTTGGAAAATAACAACCATGGCGATAACACCCCAATTGATAACTTGATCCATAATCCAAGATACAGTTTGTAGCCCAACGACCACACTAATTAGCTTAATCACAACAATAATTATGATTCCTCTAAAAAGTTGAACCGCTTTTGTTCCTCGTAAAAGTACCATGAGTTCATAAACAACAAACCAGACAACGATAATATCTAGTATATTGACCATATGCCCCCACGTTACAAGACCACCCCAGTTAATGGACATCACTCGGCCTCCTCTATTTTATTAACCGTTTTATTATACCACGTTGTTAGATTTGTTTCCTCATCCCGCCATATTTTCTATTATCTACCGGATTATTAATTTGATTTCATCTCATTTTTTGCTACACTGAAGTTACTATAGAAAAGGATGACCATTATGATAAATACAAATGTAAAGCACGGTATCAGATTATTTTTTATATGTTACTTAATTATTATTTACTTATTCGTTTACAACCAACAATCACCTTTTAATTTTTTACTCTTAAATACATTTTTAGGTTATCTGCCAATTGAATTAGCTTTTCACATCAAAGATAAATTATCAAATACTTATTTTTGGCTGTTAACAGCAGCTTGGCTATTCTTTTATCCGAACGCGCCTTACCTATTAACTGATATTTTTCATTTAAGCTTACTGCATCCCTATGACATAATGACAGGATTAATTAAATTAGATATTCATATGTGGCTAAACTATACTTATTTGTTGGTAAGTACCTTATCATGTACGTTACTTGCACTCGTTGGATTTTCTCAAATTGCCGACCAAATTAAAGAACGACTACACTTAACACCTTATTATTTTCGTTATGTCGTTATATTTGGCCTAACTATTTTGTCATCTGTCGGTGTCTATATTGGTCGTTTTTTAAGATTACACACTGTTTACCTACTAACATCACCAAAATTAACATT
Source organism: Dellaglioa sp. CoH-55-MRSF-8 (assembly GCF_056782195.1). The sequence continues at coordinate 270,541 of NZ_JBXAYH010000003.1, read as the reverse complement.
AAAATTGATTGCCGATATGTGGACAATTAAAATGTTAGCTTTTGTCGTTTTACTAACAATAGTCCAACTAGTTATTATCATTTGCTTAGAAGTCTATAGAAAAACAATAAAATAGGTGTAACTCGCATATAAATTGCGAGTTACACCTATTTTTTAGTCCTCTTCAGAAAGCATAATAACATTTTCAGAATAATTAATATATTCACGTAAACTTGACGCTAATGACCATGTAATATAGCCTCGTTCCATCAATTCCTGCATCGCAGAACGTTCAGCCGCAATAGCCTTTAATCTAAGTTGGTAACTTTGTTCCTCAGATTCGGCTTGATTAATATTTTTGGTCCGTTTTAATGTTTCGATACGATTACGATAATAAACAATCAAATGATACATAGCTTGCTGCTTAAATTGTTGATTGCCATCATCAGATTTTTTAACATACGTTGATAGTGCTTTAATAGCTGCTTTTGCTAAAGCTTTTTCTATATTTCGTCGTTCATAAACCATTTTTAATTCTTTTTCAGAATAGAGTGTCCGTCTCACAACCTTACCTAATTGAACAAAGGCATGATTAATATTTCTAACCGTTACAAATGAGATTTTCCGATTATTAATTTGACCTAATTTCGCTTTTTGTTTCATAATTTTCTTACTAATAATTGAATAGTTTTTATTACTAATAGCCTGCTTTAATCTCATTTTATCTAACGCTTCGAGTTCTCCATCTAAAGCAATTCGCCTAATGTCTGCTTCTTCCTCAACAATTTGGCGTAATCGTTCATCATCCTGATCAGAAAACTCAAGTCGACGAATCATAAATTGATATTCTAAAATTAATTCATAGGCAACTTTTTGATTAGATTCTCGTCGTTCAGATTCCAAGCGACTAATAGCAACTCGCATAATATAAATACGAGCTTGCTTTTCATTGAACTGCGTATCTCCGCTATCACTAGTTATGATAGCATCCTCATCTTCAACTAAAGTAGCATCAGGAACCTCATTACTGGTTTTCATTATTCCTTTTTCTTTAGTTAAAAGAGGTAATATCAAAATTGCGGCTACTAAACTTAAAATAATCACGCCACCAGCAATAAATAACATTAATGAACGCTCTGGAAAAGCAGCACCTGTTTTTATTATCGTTGGGACTGTTAACACACCAGCCATTGTAATTGCACCACGAACACCTGAAAATCCTGATATTAACGCAATACGCCAACTTGGCTTTGCCTTATTTTTTGATTTATTTTTCTTAGAAATTAATAACATATTAATATACGTCCAAACAACACGAATCACGACTAAAAAGAGCCAGACGACAAAAACATCAATAATAGCCGAAAGAGTACTACTATTGTTATCTTCTAATGTCTTTGACATCGCAATTGGTAATTCAATTCCAAGAATAATAAACACAAATCCATTCAGGAGATAAACCACAATTTCCCAGGTTTTTTCAGTTACTAACTTAATTTCAGGTAAGTACGTCGCGAAAGTATTCTTACGCATACTAGAGATAACGCCAGCGACAACTACCGAAATAACACCTGATGCATGCAAAAATTCTTCCGTAAAAAGAAAAATGATGAAAGGTGTTAAAATTTGTAATATCGTATTAAAAACAACATCATTAATCCCTTGCCTCATTAAAAAATCTCGTATTGTTGAAATCAGCAACATTAACACTGCTCCCGAGATAAAACCAACAATCGCAATATACGTAAAATCACCAAGCGCCTGTCCAAATGAAAAATAGCCAGTAACCGCAGCAGCAATCGCGTATTTAAAGGCAATTAATCCACTTGCGTCATTAATTAAACTTTCACCACTAACCAAATTTAAAATATTACTTGGTAATTTTGCTTTTTCAGCAATCGATTGCACAGCAACTGGATCCGTTGGTGACAAAATAGCTGCCAGTGCGAATCCAACTGCTAATGGCATTTTTGGAATCAAAAGATGAATGAAAAATCCAACTACCACAGTTGTTAAGAAAACCAATAATATGGCATTCGCAAAAATGGAACCTCTTAATTTCCACAATTCACGTTTTGGAAATTTTCGACCATCATTAAATAATAGTGGCGCAATAAAGAGTAATAAGAACCAATCTGTTTCTAACTCAATTGAGACTTTAAAAATTAAGGCAACGACAAAGCCTAATGCTATCTGGATCAATCCAACGGGTATTGAAACCAGATAATGACTGATAACATTTGATAGTAAAACAAGTGCAGCTAAAACAATAACCGATTCAAGTAGCGGCATTTACCATCTTCCTTTCTACTTTAGTCTTCTCCGATAATTCTAACTTCCGTTTCTAATCTAACCTTAAATTTTTCCCACACAACGTTTTGAACATGCTTAATAACATCCATATAATCTGTTGCAGTAGCGCCGTCTACATTAACAATAAACCCGGCATGTTTCTTTGATACTTGTGCGCCACCAATTTGGTAGCCTTGTAACCCAGCTTCGTGAACTAGTACACCAGTATAGTGTCCATCAGGTCGCTTAAAAACACTTCCACATGATGGGTACTCTAAAGGTTGTTTAGATGCACGTAAAAAGTTAAACTCATCCATTTTTTCACGGATATCATATTTATTACCTTCTTTTAATACAAAGGTTGCTTCTAATATGATGTCATTATCATCTTGAATTTGACTATGACGATAGTCAAAGTTCATTTCTTCGTTAACTAGTGTTTTCACATAACCAGTACGTGTAATAACACTAACTTCACTCAATACCTGGCTGATATCACCATCATATGCACCAGCATTCATAAATACGGCACCACCAACACTCCCAGGAATCCCAGCAGCAAATTCAAAATTAGTCAAGCCAGCTTGGTAAGCTTCTTCTGTTGTCTCAATAAGTGAGGCACCAGCTTGCGCTATAATTTTCGTCCCAGATACAGCAATTTTATCCATATCCGTTAAAATGATTACAAGTCCACGAATACCGCCATCTTTCACAACTAGATTACTCGAATTTCCTAAAACAGTTAAAGGAATACCATTTTCATTGGCTGTATTCACCAAAATTTTAACATCTGACACTGCATCAGGAAAAGCTAAAAGATCAGCCATCCCTCCCGTTTCAGTATTTGTATATTTAGCAAGTGGTTCATTTTTTAAAATTTTAATAGATGGAAATAGTTCTACAAAAGTGTCAATTATCATTATTTATTCGATTCCTTTCAACATTTAGCAATTCCTTCTAGTTTAACACGTTCAATGTTTATTTTTCTATTTTAACGCACAAACAAGCGACTTTTAATTGTATAACCTAACTGTTATACTTTATTAACATTATTAGACCGAGTATTTTAATAACCTTATCAGTCATATCGAATTAAAAAGGAGTTAATTATGAATTTTGTTACAATGGATTTTGAAACTGCTAATAATCAGCGTCATAGCGCCTGTTCAATTGCTTTAACAGTTGTTCGAAATAATCAAATCGTTGATGAATTTTATTCACTTATTAAACCGGAAACACCTTTTAATTGGCGTAATGTTCAAATTCATGGTATTCACGAAGAAGACGTTGAATTTGCACCAAAGTTTCCAGAACTATGGTCACATATTTCGCCACTTTTCCAGAACAATAGTTTAATCGTGGCACATAATGCCCCCTTTGATAACAGTATTTTGCATAATACATTGGGTTATTATGGATTAGAGACACCCCAATTTTTATTGTTAGATACGGTTAGAACAAGTCGTAAATTATTCCCAGAATTTCCAAATCATAAATTAAATACGGTTTGTGATGAATTGGGAATCACGTTAACAAATCATCACAATGCCTTAGATGATTCCGTTGCTTGTGCCAATATCTTACTCTATCAAGAACACGAATTTGGACAAGAAATTTTAAAACCATTTGTGAAGCCAGCATAATCAAATTTAAGCACATTAATAGGGCTACTGTTTAAACTGTTATATGATGACCGTAATCAAACCAAATTGGGGGAAATTACAATGTCAATTTATGATTATCAGGTTACACTAGAAAATGGTGAAACTTATTCATTAGAAAAGTACAAGGATCACCCTTTATTAATTGTTAATACAGCCACTAAATGTGGTTTTGCGCCACAATTTAAACAATTAGAAGAATTATATGAGGATTATCAAGACCAAGGATTAGTGGTACTTGGGTTTCCATCGAATCAATTCCATCAAGAAGTCGATAATGATGCGCAAGCAGCAGCTACCTGTCGTATGACATATGGCGTTAGTTTTCCAATGCATACCATTCAAAATGTAAATGGAGAAGATGCGTTACCACTATTTAAATACCTGACTGATGAAACGCAAGGCGTGTTGGGTAGCTCAATTAAATGGAACTTCACTAAATTTTTAGTTAATCGTGATGGACAAGTTGTTAAACGTTATGCACCTAAGACTAATCCTTTAAAGATGAAACCAGAAATCGAAAAATTGGTTAAATAAAAACAAGTTAGCTGATACCCCCATTTAGAGGCTATCAGCTAACTTGTTTTTTTAGTTGAAATGGGCCAACATATTATCATATTGTAATCCATTACTTTCTAATTCGATAGTACGTAAATTATCATCATGATCATCTTTCAATAATGTAATTTTTAACCAATCATTTGGTAATTCATCCTGAATAAATTCAGACCATTCAACAACACTCACACCATCAGAATTAAAATATTCATCTAACCCTAAATCTGCGCCGCCCATCCCTTCAAGTCGGTAAACATCCATATGAAATAACGGCAAACGGCCCTCACGATATTCTCTCACAATTGGAAATGTTGGACTTTTAACGTTCCGCTTGATCCCTAACCCAACGGCTAAGCCTTTAGCAAAAGTTGTCTTTCCTGCGCCTAAATCACCATCCAATAACAAAATCATATTAGGTTCAACAAGCTGTCCAATTTTTTCGGCAATTTCTTGTGTTTCTTCTACAGAACTGACTTCAATATTCATTAATTATTTCACCATTTCATTCTAAACTTTGCGCAGCTGTAATAATACCAACCTTGTAAATTTCTTCTACGTTAGCACCACGAGATAAATCTGAAACCGGTTGGTTTAATCCTTGTAGGATAGGTCCGATAGCTTCAAATCCACCTAAACGTTGTGCAATTTTGTAGCCAATATTTCCAGATTGTAATTCAGGGAAAATGAAAACATTTGCTTGTCCTGCAACCTTTGATCCAGGTGCTTTTTGTTCACCAACACTCGGTACAAAAGCAGCATCAAATTGTAATTCGCCGTCAATCGCTTCATTTGGTGCTAGTTTTTGTGCAATTTCAGTTGCTTCTGCTACCTTTGATACCTCTGGTGCTTTAGCTGAACCTTTAGTTGAAAAACTAAGCATTGCTACTTTGGGATCAATATCAAAGAGACGAGCCGTCTGAATGCTTGCAATTGCCATTTCTGCTAATTCTTGAGCAGTTGGATTAATACTGATCGCAGCATCAGAAAATAAATACTTTTCTGTATCATTATTTCTGGTCATAATAAAGGCACCACTTGTCCGACTCACGCCTGGTTTCGTTTTAATAATTTGTAATGCAGGTCGAACGGTATCTCCAGTAGCGTGAACAGCTCCAGAAACCATCCCTTCAGCTAATCCCATGTAAACGAGCATTGTACCGAAATAATTAACATCGCGTAACATTTCTTCAGCTTGTTCAGGTGTATTTTTACCCTTACGTCGTTCAACAAAGGCCGTTTTCATCTCATTAAAATCTGTTTCAGAATATTGTTTAGGATCAAGTAATTCTACACCGATACCATCAAGAGTTAAATCGAGCTTTGTGGCTAACTCTTTCATTTTTGCAACATCCCCCAATAAAATAGGTTCTGCCAAATTATCTTCTGCTAATTTAACGGCTGCTCTTAGAATACGTTCTTCTTCCCCTTCAGGAAAAACTATTTTAATTTTTTTACTTTCAATTTTGCTTTTCAAACTTTCAAATAATGACATATCATTTCCTCCTAATTAAGTGTTACTGGGTAATTGCCAGTTAATCGGTGGCAATCCCTGACTTATTAAATTTTGATTTATTTGTGAAAATGGTTTCGATCCAAAAAAACCGCGGTAAGCAGATAACGGACTTGGATGAGGTGATGTTATCACAATATTGTGATCTGTATCAATTAATTTAATCTTATCTTGGGCTGTCTTCCCCCATAAAACAAAAATAATTGTCTGTGAAGATTCGGATAATCGTTCAATCACACCATCTGTTAATAATTCCCATCCATGATTACGATGAGAATTAGCGGCGCCATCTCTTACAGTTAAGACTGAATTTAACATCAAAACACCTTGCTCCGCCCAACTCTTCAAATAGCCATGATTAGCTGGTGGAATTCCTAAATCTGTTTCCAATTCTTTATACATATTCCGTAAAGAAGGTGGAATTTTTTCTCCTGGTAAAACAGAAAAACTCAACCCATGAGCTTGATGCTTTTCATGATAAGGATCCTGTCCCAATAAACAAACTCTAACGTCAGAAAATGGGGTCAGTTCAAAGCTTTCAAAAATGCGATTTTTTTCCGGATAAATCGTCTCATTTTGATATTCATTATCAATAAACGTTTCTAAATCAGCATATTTAGATTTTGCAAGCTCTTCGGTCAAAATGGGTTGCCAATCATTATCGACATTAATATTCATTGTCTAACACCTCACAGATTAAGTTTACCATATTAGTGAATACAAAAATAAATGATTTGATTAAAATATCGAGCGGTTTCATGTTAAAATGAAACCAGTAAATAAGATTAGAGGAGTGTTGAATTTATGATAAAAATTATTGCATCAGATATGGATGGTACTTTACTAAATGATCAAATGGTGATTTCAGAAAAAAACGCCGATGCGATTAAACAAGCACAAGCATTAGGAGTCCACTTTATCGTTTCTACTGGCCGTGGCTATACTGAAGTTAAACCTTTAATTACAGCAGCCGGGTTCAATAGTCCAATGATTACATTTAACGGCGCAGAAGTTTTAGATGGAAATGGTAAAACACTTAGTACAACACCTATTTCAAAAAAAGTCGTTCAAACTTTAGTTCAAACATTCAAAAAAGAAAATTTTTACTTTGAAATGACAACCTCAAACGGTGTTTATTCTGATAATCGTGCAAACCGTATTCAAAATGTAGCGCGTCTAATCTCTGATACAAATCCAGATACACCATTTAAAATGGCTGTTTCATTAGCTGCAGCTCGTCTTGAATTAATGAATATCAATTACGTTGATGATTACCAAACAGTCATCGATGATTCAAAAATTGATATTTTTAAATTAATTGTTTTCAGTATGGATGGTCAAGAAGAATTACTCCCTTTAAAAGCAAAAATTGAAGAAGAAGACTCACTTGTTGTTACCTCTTCTGCACCTACTAACCTTGAAATTAACAACGTAAATGCCCAAAAAGGGATTGCACTCCAAGCTTTCGCTAAAGAACTTAATATCCCAATGTCAGATGTCATGGCAATTGGAGATAACTTAAATGATGTTTCTATGTTAAAAGTTGCAGGCGTCAGTTACGCCATGGAAAATGGCCACGACGAGGTAAAACGTATTGCCAATCATTCAGCAAAAACAAATTCTGAAGATGGTGTTGGCTTAGCTATTCTTGAACAGTTAGCTGAAAAATAAATCGATTGAGACTAAAAAGTGTAATTAATTAGAAAAAATAAGTCTATAAAAACTGTTGTTGATAGTAGTTTAAAAACTATTACCAATAACAGTTTTTTTACAACGAAAAAAACAAAAGCCATAAGACTTTTGTTACGTAATCAATCAGCCCTGTTACTCTCCAACTATCAATTATGAAACCCATAATACGTCGCTAACCAATTTGGTACTTATCTTTATTCAGTTGTTAGTAACACGATTACTTTCCCAAAACTATCCTGATTTTGTAAGTAAGCATGCGCTAAAGGAACTTCACTTAGTTTGAAGTTTTTTTCTGGTTTCACATCAACATCATATTTTGAAATGTAGTCCAACAGATCATTCAATTTATCCTGACTGACATTGTCAGAGTAAAAACTAGTGAGGTAACTATTTTTCTCGATATCTATAATCGGATCAAATTCTTCTAAAAACCATTTACCTCCTAATTGTCCCGTACTACATAAAATGCCTCCTTCGTTTAAATGTTGAAAACTATCTTTTATAGTGGCAGGGCCAATTAATTCTAAAATTTTGTCATACTTCTTTTCAGTCTCTAATACACCAGTCTTATCTATTATTACATCATTAAAACCAGCGGACAATAATTGCTCATTTTTTGCTTGGCTCCGACTAGTACCATCAATTACAATATCAGGATATCTGGCCTTCAACAATTTAAGAAATGAAATACCTACTCCACTTGTGGCGCCTCTAACTAAAATTTTATCTTTTTTTGTAATTTTTAAGTTTTTCATTGAACCAAATGCTGTATAGTACGTTTCAGGAATAGTCGCAAGTTCTTTCCAAGATATATTTGTTGTTATTGGATATATTTGGTTATTTGGTAATGCTACATATTCAGCATAGCTGCCATCAAATGCGCGTCCCATTTCTCCCATAATGGAAATAACTTTTTTCCCTATAGGTAATCTTTCAGGATCGCTCGTTTCTTCAACAACACCCACACATTCAATGCCTAAAACCCTAGGAAACAAAACAGTTGGCGATTTTCCCTCTCTCGTAAAAATCTCCGATCTATTGATACCAAACCCTTTTATTTTAATTAAGGACCAGTTAGCTTTTATTTTAGGTAAATTTACCTCTTGGTAAATAAGCTTATCTGTTCCTCCTGCTTCATTAACAACAATTGCTTTCATAATTTTACTTTTCTCCTTTGCTAAAAAGCTTTTTTCAATTCAAATCATCGTAAACATCCTAATTTTTAGTAACTATACATAAAAAATCCTAACCACCACGCGAAGTGATTAGGACCTTTTACAATGCTTGCCCCACCAAAAATTAATGAAAGGCCGAAAGATTTAATTAGTTTGCACTTTTTATGCATTTAAAACTTTGTTTAAGAAATCTTTTGTTCTATCATTTTGCGGATTACTAAATATTTCATCTGGTGTACTACTTTCTAAAATGTAACCATCAGCCATAAAGACCACACGATCAGCCACTTCTTTAGCAAAACCCATTTCATGTGTGACAACAACCATTGTCATACCATCCCTCGCAAGTTGTTTCATAACATCTAAAACATCCCCAACCATTTCTGGATCAAGTGCAGACGTTGGTTCATCAAATAACATAATATCTGGTTTCATTGCAAGTGCGCGTGCGATTGCGACACGTTGTTTTTGACCACCAGATAACGAAGCAGGTGCAGCATCTGCTTTATCACTCAAACCAACTTGGGATAAAAGACGTTTTGCTTCCTTAGTTGCTTCTTCTTTTGTTTCTTTTTTTAATTCAACAGGCGCTAAAATAATATTTTCAAGAACGGTTAAATGTGGAAACAAATTAAAATGTTGAAATACCATGCCAATATTTTGACGAACAACATTTAAATCAGTTTTTGGATCACTTATATCATGCCCCTCAATAATAATTGAACCGGAAGTTAAATCTTCTAATTTATTTAAACAACGTAAAAAGGTACTTTTCCCAGAACCGGAAGGTCCAATCATGCAGACAACTTCTTTTTCTGCAACTGAAATATCTAACCCCTTCAAAACTTCATTTGAACCATAGTTTTTTTTCAAATTTTTAACTTGAATTTTAGCTGCCATTATTTAATCTTCCTTTCGACTAAATTAGATAACCACGTTAATAACGTTATGATAACGAGATAAATCACCGCGATAATCAACCACATCTTGAATCCTTCAAGGTTTCTTGCGATTATAATCTTACCTGTTTGCGTTAATTCTAAAATACCGATAACAGATAAAATTGACGTATCTTTCAACGTAATAATAAATTGATTAATAAATGATGGAATCATAATCTTAATTCCTTGTGGCATAATGACTTTCATCATTGCTTTTCCATAAGGTAATCCTAGACTACGAGCAGCTTCCATTTGGCCATTATCAACAGCCTTAATCCCACCTTTAACAAAGGCCGCTGTATACGCACCTTCATTTAACGTTAAGGTTATAATACCTGCCACAAATGCTGGAATCTTGCTCCCGGTTAAATTAGGAATACCAATGTAGATAAAGAAGGCCAATACAATTAGCGGTAGGCCACGGAAAATGTAAATTAATGTACTTGAAAGCCCATTAAGCCATTTATTTGGCGCAACACCCATCATACCTAAAATAATCCCTAAAACTGTTGCACAAACAATAGCCACAATTGTTAATAACATTGTTTGTTTAAATCCTTCTAATAATGAGCCACTATTTGTTTTCAATAAACCTAAAATTGTTCGAGAATTTTTAGAGTTAGCATTTTTTGCGTTCGTTCCAGTGTACTTATCAACAATCTTTTTATATTCACCGTTAGCTTTAAGTTTCTTTAGCCCGGCATTAAATTTTGTTATTAATTCTTTATTTTGCCCTTTTTTAACGGCGAATCCATATTCACCTTTTTCATATGTTTTACCAACTACTTTCATTTCAATACCATTCTTAACACCATATGCTAAAACTGGTTTATCATCAAAAGTCGCATCGGAATTTCCTGTCACAACATCGTCATACATGTTACTTGAATCATCAAAAGTTGTTGTTGTAATATTATATTGTTTTTTAATTGAGTTTACGAATTCTCCGGCAGCTGTACCAACTTTAATCGCTACCTTTTTCCCTCTTAAATCATCCAAAGATTTAATTGAACTGTTTTTACCAACAGCCATAGCTACCCCAGCTTCATAATAACTATCTGAGAAATCAAATTTAACACGACGTTCTGGAGTTATCATCATACCAGCCATAACCCCATCAATTTGGTTAGCATCTAATGCTTGAACCGCTGCATTAAACCCTAAGGCTTTAATATCAACTTTAAATCCTTCCTCTTTAGCAATGGCTCGCATTATATCCATATCAATACCAACATATGATTTACCATCTTCTGCTTGATATTCAAATGGTGCATAAGTTACATCAGTCCCGATTGTATACGTCTTTTCTGCTGCATTTACTTGATTACTATGTAAAAATAATAAAAATACACATGCGACCATGATTGACATGATCATTGACTGCCATTTTTTCATAATATCCTCCCCAAAACATTTTGATGTAACATAATATAACATATCTACACTTAGCAAGCAATTTAGTTGTTTTGACAATTATTTAAGTACCCTATACACTAGAGATATTCAGGAAAGGATGGTTTATATGATTATTAGAAGAGCAACAAAAAAAGATGCACACGAGGTCGTTCCTTTAGTGAATATTATTTTAGAAGATATGGAAATTCCTATTCTTCAAGAAATTCCATTACCCGACCTATTCAAAGTGCTAGAGCTTGCATTTGAAACAGAAGACTACCGTTACAGCTACGGTCGTGTTCAAATTGCCGATATTGATGGTAAGGTTGCTGGGATAGCATTTGGTTATCCGGATGAAGATGAAGACCATCTTGATCTTGCTATGAATCAATTTTTCCCACAAATTGGTTTACCTGAAACAACTGAACTCTTTCCAGACTCAGAAGTTTATCCAAATGAATGGTACCTTGATACCCTTGCTGTTTCACCAGATTTCCAAGGACAAGGCATCGGCACAAAACTTCTAGAGTCTCTTCCCGAGATTGCCCGTGCAGCTGGAAAAACAAAGATTGGCTTAAACGTCGACTTTGCAAATCCTAAAGCAGAAAAGTTATACACAAAAATGGGCTTTAAAACTGTTGGTAACATGATTATTAGTGGTCATGACTATCATCATATGCAAAAAGATATTTAAATAAATAAAAAGGTCTGCTAAAAATAAATTTAGCAGACCTTTTTTCATATCTTTATTCTAAAACTTTTACAGTAACTGTCTTTTTACCCCATGTGTAACATCTTGCATTTGAGATAAAATGCACATCAATTCGGTTTCCTTTAATTGCTGAACCTGTATCGCCAGCAATCGCAACACCATAACCAGATACCCAGACAACAGTTCCTAGCGGAATAACTGAAGGATCCACAGCAATTTGTTGTGGATTAGTTAACAAACTTAACCCATATGATCCATGAGTTCCCATCCCTGGTGCATTTGTTGAATAAGCCGTTGCGACCATTTGTAACGTTTTCTTAGTTGATTTGCCAGAAGTATCGTTGCTTGCTTTTTGGTCAGTACTTCCTTTTTTATCTGATGAATCATCACTTTCAGCCTTTTTAGCTGCTTCTTTTTTAGCAGCTGCTGCTGCCTTAGCATCAGCTTTAGCCTTTGCTTCTCTTGCTTTTTTTGATAACTCAGCATCTTTAGCCTTTGTTACTTTGGCTAAATCTTTCTTTGCGTCACCTAAAGTATCTTTTAACGCTGCTAATTGTTTATTCATTTCTTTTGTTTCTTGTTTTGTTTCAGATTGTTTTAATTTCAATGATTTTTGTTCAGATTCCAAATGCGCTTTAGCATCTTCCATGGTTTTGATATTAGACGCAACATCTTTCATCGTTTTGTTATCAGCAGATTGTAAAACAGAAACTGCGTAAACACGGCTAATAAAATCACCAGCATTCTTTGCTTCAAGAATAGCCGTTACCATTTTACTACTTGAATCATTAACTTGTAGACTTCTTAATCTATCTTTAGCATTTTCAATACGTGTATCTAATTGTTTTTGTTCATTACCAATTGATTTATCTTGTGAACCAATTTTCTTTTCTTTATCAGAAATTTCTTGATTTAATTTATCAATTTTTGCATACTCATCATTAATACTCGTTAATGACTTTGAAATTTTTGAATTAGCAGTTGTTACTTTCTCTTGTGCAGCTGATTCTTGTTTTTTTAAATCACTGATAGATGTTGCACTAACAGAAACCGAACCACCTAATAAGCAAAGTATAACTGCCGTAAAACCAATAATATTTCTAATTTTCAAAATAATACTCCTTTTTGTAAATAACTTTATTACCCATTTCTAGAGTATATCGAACCGACAAGTCAGACATGTGTCAGGCATATTACAAAACATCACTCATATTACAACTCTATGACTAACGTACCCTCATTTTCAGAAATAATCATTTTATTTGAGTTCATTTTCAAAACCGTTTCATTTTGAGCCTGAAATATGCTATGATATGTAGATTATACAAACGAATAGTGAGGGTATTAAATGATAACTGTAAGTAATGTAAGTTTAAGTTTTTCAGACCGTAAGTTATACGATGACGTTAATTTAAAATTCACGCCTGGTAATTGTTACGGACTAATCGGTGCTAATGGCGCTGGTAAATCAACATTTTTAAAGATTTTATCTGGTGAAATAACACCAAGTACAGGTAAAATTTCATTAGATCCAAATGAACGTATGACAATGCTACAACAAAATCATTATGGCTTCGAAGAATATACTGTTCTTGAAACAGTCATTATGGGTTACAAAGAACTCTATGCTGTTATGGAAGCAAAAGATGCTATTTATGCAAAAGCTGATTTTTCTGATGAAGATGGTATCAAAGTTGCTGAACTAGAATCTGACTTTGCTGAAATGAATGGTTGGGAAGCTGAATCAGAAGCTTCAACTCTTTTACAAGGCTTAGGCTTCGCTGAAGATATGCAAAATAAAAAGATGAGCGAACTAACAGAAAGTCAAAAAGTTAAGATTTTGCTTGCACAAGCACTTTTTGGTAATCCTGATGTTCTCTTACTTGATGAACCTACTAATGGGTTAGACATCAAATCAATTAACTGGTTAGAAGATTTCTTAATTAACTTCTCAAATACCGTTATTGTTGTTTCTCATGATAGACATTTCTTAAATAATGTCTGCACCCACATGTGTGATGTTGATTTTGGTAAAATCAAATTATTCGTTGGTAATTACGACTTCTGGATGGAATCAAGTGCCTTAGCTTCAAAACTTGCAAATGATTCTAACGATAAAAAAGAAGCTAAAATCAAAGAATTACAAGATTTCGTTGCACGATTCAGTGCTAACGCTTCTAAATCTAAACAAGCAACTTCTCGTAAGAAAATGCTTGAAAAAATCACACTTGATGATATTCAACCTTCATCACGTCGCTACCCATTCATTAACTTTGAAATCGACCGTGAAATTGGTAATGATTTATTATCAGTTAGTGGCGTTTCAAAAACAATTGATGGCGTAAAAGTTTTAGATAATATCTCATTTAGTTTAGGCAAAGATGATAAAACAGCCTTTACAAGTGAAACTGATATTGCTGTTACAACATTAATTAGAATTCTTTCTGGTGAATTAGAACCAGATACAGGTACAGTTCAATGGGGTGTAACAACATCACAAGCTTACCTTGCTAAAGATAATAACGACCAATTCGCTGATGAACATTTAACAATTATCGATTGGTTACGTCAATTTGCTTCTAAAGCAGAAAGTGATAACACTTTCTTGCGTGGATTCTTAGGTCGTATGTTATTTTCTGGTGAAGAAGTCGATAAAGAAGTTGGCGTCTTATCCGGTGGAGAAAAAGTTCGTTGTATGTTATCAAAAATGATGTTAACAAGAAACAACGTTCTTTTACTTGATGATCCTACTAACCATTTAGATTTGGAATCAATTACTTCATTGAATGAAGGTCTTTCAAATTATAAGAGTGCTCTATTATTCGGCTCTCATGATCGTGAGTTCATTCAAACAATCGCTAACCGTATCATCGAAGTAACACCAAACGGTCTTGTTGATCGAGCAGATACTACTTATGATGAATTCTTAGAAAATAAAGATGTTCAAGATCAAATTGCTGGTCTTTACAAACAAGCTTAATAACTAAAAAGGAAGCAACCAATTTCAAAATTGGTTGCTTCCTTTTTTATTAGTAATTTTTAAGTACGCGTTGAATTTGGCGTTCCTGATCTCGACGTTTAATTGTTTCACGTTTATCGTAATCATTCTTCCCTTTTGCAACACCGATTAGTACTTTTGCAAAGCCGTTTTTAATGTACACTTTCAAAGGGACAATTGTAACACCCTTATTTTTAGTTGCTTCATCAAATTGAGCTATTTGTTTTCTATGCAATAATAATTTACGATTTCGAAGTGGATCATGATTGAATTGATTTCCTTGATCATACGTTGAAATATGAACATTCATCAGCCAAGCTTCACCATTTCTAATTTGCGCAAATCCATCTTTTAGATTAATACGACTATTTCGAACGGATTTAATCTCAGTACCTGTTAAAACGACACCAGCCTCAACCGTATCTTCAATGTTATAACTGTGTCTTGCTTTTTTATTCTGGGCTAAGGGTTTATCAAAAGATGACTTTTCTTTTCGCAATCTTAATCCCCCCGATATTATTTTTGACGTGTATTATTTTTTCTTGGTGCTGTGTTTTTATTAGCTGATTTGTAGAATGGTTTCTTTCCATTACTATTTCCAGCAGCTGGTTTACCATTACGGTTATAAGGTTTCTTGTCTCCTGGACGACCATTACCTGGACGTTTGAAGTTTCCACCTTTACCTCGTAAATCAGAAGTTGGTGTGTTTTGTGGATTAACAATTTCAAAATCAATCGCACTTTGCTCAATATCAACTTTAGCAACTTTTACTTCGATTGGTTGACCAATTCTGAAAGTTCTCTTGGTTCTCTTACCTACTAATGCCATATGCATATCTAAATATTCATAATAGTCATCCTTCATATTACTAATATGAACAAGACCTTCAACAGTATTTGGTAATGAAACGAAGACACCAAACTTCATAACTGAGCTAACAACACCTTCAAAGGTTTCACCAACATGATCAGCCATGTATTCAGCTTTTTTCATTGCGTCAGTATCACGTTCGGCATCAATTGCGCGACGTTCCATTTGTGATGTATGTGTTGTAAGTTCAGGTAATTGTTCAGCATATTTTTCTTTTTGAGTGTCCCCAATACCATTTTCTTCGTAGAAACGAATTAAACGATGAACCATCAAATCAGGGTAACGTCTAATTGGTGACGTAAAATGCGTATAATCAGTAGCAGCTAAACCAAAGTGACCTAATGATTCATCAGTATATTTAGCTTGTTGCATACTTCTAAGTAACATAACAGAAACCATTGATTCTTCAGGTTTACCAGCTACTTCTTTTAAAACACCTTGTAACATTTTAGGTGTTACATTCTTACTATCACCTTTAACAACGATACCAAAACTGGTTAAAGTTTCGAAGAAACGCATTACTTTTTCATTCTTAGGTGTTTCATGCACACGGTAAACAAAAGGTACTTTTAATTTATCGTAATGAGCTGCAACAGTTTCATTTGCAGCTAACATAAATGATTCAACTAAACGTTCACTTGTTCCACGAGTTCTAATTTGAATATCAATTGGGTGACCCGCTTCATCAACGATAATCTTAGATTCATTATCATCAAAACTAATTGCACCACGTTTTTTACGCATTTTTTCAAGAATTTTGTGTAATTCGCCCATTGTTTCAAACATTGGGACCAATTCTTCATATTTAGCTTTCGTCTTTGCATCATCTGATTCAAGAATCTTGTTAATGGCTTTGTAAGTCATACGTTCTGTCGTTTTAATCACACTTTGGAAGATTTTGTGGTTAACAACATAACCTTCTGGTGTAATTTCCATTTCACAACTCATAGCAAGGCGTTCAACTTTTGGATTCAATGAACAAATACCATTTGATAATTTGTGAGGCAACATTGGAATAACACGGTCAGTTAAATAAACACTCGTTCCACGTTCGTATGCTTCACGATCAAGTGGTGTGCCTGGTTGGACATAATGCGAAACATCAGCAATATGCACACCTAAATGGTAGTTCCCGTTATCAAGTTTCCAGGCAGTAACAGCATCATCTAAATCCTTAGAATCAATACTATCAATTGTTACCAATGTTTGGTCCGTTAAATCAACACGGCCAATTTTTTCTTCTGGTAGCACAACTTCTGGAGTTGCTTCAGCTTGAGCCATAACATCTTCAGGAAATTCACTAGGAATATCATGTTGATAAACAACTTGTAAAATATCCATACCTGGATCGTCTTTGTTACCCACAACTTCTTTAACCAATGTTTCAATAACTAATGGTTTTTCACTTGTTGGGTAAGCAGTAATATCAGCTGTAATAACTTCTCCGGCAACTGGATGTAAACCAACCCCTGTTACCAATAAGTTATAACGTTGTAATTTCTTGTTTTTAACAACTAAATGGCCAATTATTCCTGAATTTTCAAGGTCAGATGGTTCAACTTCAAATTCACCAACAATTGATGTTACATTATGTTCAACAATTTTATTAACTTTACCTTCAGGACCACGGTCATCCCCAGGTTTAGCAGCACTTGTAATCTCAATCTCAACACTATCACCATTTAAGGCAGACATTGTTTGTGTTGGATTAACGAAAACATCAGGTTGTTCTGGATCAATCGTAACGAATCCAAATCCACGATCATTTGCATGAAAAATACCCACTAATTGTGGTGTTTGAAGTGCAATTTGAAATTTGCCTTCTGATGTAATTTTCACTTCACGTTTACGTTCCATTTCAGCAAGTGTTTTAACAAGTTCTTTGAACGCATCCTGGCCTTCTAATTTAAGGGCAGCTGTTAATTCTTCAACACTGAAAGATTCATTTTCTTTAATTTTTAGTTCTTTTAATATAAGTTCTTGCATCTTTTTATCCATGTATACCTCGTTTTCATATTCGTATTTGCGTTACATTTATTTATTATTAATTTTATTTTATTTCTAAATAAAAGCCTCCTGCTGCAACAATTGTTTGCACAGGAGGCTTTCTTTATTATTATTTTGAGGCCAAATAGACAAGTCCTAGAGCTAGACAGAAAAATAAAACGCCCAAGACAAAGGTTACTTTTTGCATAAATGCTTCGAATCCACGTGGTTTTTGTTTGCTAAATAAATCGTCAGCACCACCACCGCCACCAGATAAAGCACCTGAAGCGTTATTTGTTTTTGCAGGTTGCATCATAACAGCGATAATCATTAAGACTGAAACGATGATAATTAAAATTGTTAGTATGTTAGTCAAATCATTTACCTCCTTAACCCAATTACGTAATCTATATCTATACTAATTTAGCACAGTTTGCATTAATTTTCCACCGTTATTATTTTATTAAAGTGATTCAAATCCGGATAATGTATCCATTTCTGTCTTAAGTTTAGGTCGATTTTGGTGCTCAGTCAAAAGAACTAATGTATCTCCTGCTTTTAAAACCGTCACACCATGTGGAATTAATTGCTTTTCACCACGTCTAACCGTGATTAATAAGCTATTTTCAGGCCAAACTACTTCTGAAACTTTTTTATTTTCTAAATTTGATCCAGCAAAAATAGGCGTCTCAAGTCGGTCCTTTTTACCGCCCAAATCAATTTCATTTTGACCAATTAATTTTTTAAGTAAAGAATCGTAGATAGGTGCGCCGCCTAAAATATCAATAACTAAAAATGAAACTAATGAAATAATGGCTAGTGGCATTAAGTGATGTAAACTACCCACCATTTCCGTAACTAATAAAATAGCTGTAAAAGGTGCTTTACCAATTCCAGCAAAGTACCCGGCCATTCCAAAAATAATAAAATCAGTTATATATTTAGCTGGTAACAACCCTAACATTATCATAACAGTTGCATACCCAGCGCCAATAATAGCGCCTAATGTTAGAATAGGCAGAAAAATACCACCTGGTAATCCAGAACCATAGGATATCATTGAAAAGATAAATCTTAAAAGAAAGAGTCCCAATAAAACGGTCAATGATTTACTTTGAACTAGACTTAAAATAATCTCATTACCGCCACCTAAAGTTTGTGGTAAGTATAATCCAATCGGAATAACTAAAATAAAAGGGACAATTGAGCGATAAAAAATCGGAATTTTATGTAGAATATTATATAAATCAGTCGATTTAAGTAATACGTTTTGATACAGATAGCCTAGGAGGCCCAAAATAAGCCCTAAAGCAATCAAATGCCAGTATTGTAACAATGATAAGGTCTGAATATCCATCATTTGTAGCGCCGGTTTTAGACCGAAAAAATGCAATGAAATATAATTGGCTGAAATTGAACTAGCTAATGCTGTTGTCCAAATCAACGGTGAAAAATTATGATACACTTCCTCTAATATAAAAAGCGTACTCGCAATTGGTGCATTAAAAGCTGCGGATAGACCTGCAGCGCCACCACCTGCAATCAGAATGCGGCGTTCCGATTCAGTATGTTTAGTCATCTCTGCGAATCCTTGTCCGACTGCTGCACCTAGTTGAATAGATGGGCCTTCACGGCCGAGGAATAGCCCTGATCCAATGCCTAAAACACCACCGATAAATTTTCGCCATAAAACTGACCACCAACGCATTTCAAGATTACCAGCAAGCTGGCCCTCTACTTGCGGAATACCGGATCCCATAATATTTGGCTCTTGCTTCATTAGTGTTCCAATACCTAGTACCATAGCTAGACTCAAAAGAATCATTGGAAACAGTAACCACATATTCTGATTAATTGCCTGGTAAAAATAGATAAAGACTTTAAGCACATAAATAATAGCTAACCTAAATAGACTTACAACGATACCTGTAACGAGCCCAATTAATAGCCCTCTTAAAATAAATATGAGATTAGTTAAATTCAATCGCTCTTTGATACCTTGTTTTGTCATAAAACCATACACACCTCTTCATTCTATTAGTATATGCTAAAATCCAATTATTTGCTGAACTCATTAGTAACAAAAAAAGAATTATTCAACTATTGAATAACTCTTCTTAAAAACTAGCATAATCTAATGATCACTTAAGGATGATAAATCATACTCATAGCTATAAGTCCCCAGCCTAAATTTTTTTTAAATAAACCGGTTGTCGAAATTTCCATATAAAATCGACCAACGTCAGCACTTAACTTTATTTTATTTTTTAAATTACTTACAGCCAATAAGCGCAACGACTCCGCTAAATCAGCGACTGCCTTCTCGAAGTACTGCCCACGCTCAACTTTATTTTTAAAATCAACTAATAAGAGACGTTCCTCATTTGTCGTTTCTTCGTTTAAAATAAGATCATAAACTTTTGATGTTAGATCATCTTGTATTGTAATACGCTCTGATTTTTTCATACACGCTCACATTCCTAACTATAATTTCCAACATCTAAATTATACAACAATAAGTTTTACCTTTCAATATAGTGCGTCCTATTATAATACAAAAAAGGTCCCACCTAAAATCAAATTAGGTAGGACCTTCTTTCAATCAGAAACGCTTAATTCATAAAGAATTATTTGTTAACGATTGTATCGCGAGCATCTGAACTCAAGTTGTAGAATGAGTGGATACCTTTGTATTCTGATGTTTCTTCTAAGTTATCTTCAATTCTCATTAATTGGTTGTACTTAGCGATACGATCAACACGGCTCAATGAACCAGTCTTGATTTGGCCAGCATTAGTTGCAACAACTAAGTCAGCGATAGTTGTATCTTCAGTTTCACCTGAACGATGAGAAACGATAGCTGTATAACCAGCTTCTTTAGCCATTTCGATAGCTTCCATTGTTTCTGTAAGTGTACCGATTTGGTTAACTTTGATAAGGATTGAGTTTGAAACGCCCATTTCGATACCTTTTTTAAGGTAGTCAGTGTTTGTAACAAATAAATCATCCCCAACTAATTGAACTTTGTTGCCCAATTTAGCTGTCATCATCTTCCAGCCTTCCCAATCGTTTTCATCCAAGCCATCTTCAATTGAGATAACTGGGTATTTGTCAACGATTGCTTCAAGGAATTCAACCATTTCTTCAGAAGTATAATCTTGGCCATTTTCGCCTTCATATTGTAATCTATATTTGCCAGTTTCAGCATTGTAGAATTCTGATGAAGCAGCATCAAATGCGATAGCAATATCTTTACCAGGTTTGTAACCGGCACGTTCGATTGCTTCGATTAAGATTTCAAATGGTTCTTCATTGTTCTTAAGATCAGGAGCGAAACCACCTTCATCACCAACAGCAGTAGAGTAGCCTTTTTCAGCTAAAATCTTTTGTAAGTTATGGAATGTTTCTGAACCCATACGTACAGCTTCTTTGATAGAAGGTGCGCCAACAGGCATGATCATGAATTCTTGGAAATCAACACTGTTGTTAGCATGTGATCCACCATTGATAACGTTCATCATAGGAGTTGGAAGGACATGTGCGTTAAATCCGCCTAAGTAACTGTATAAAGGAACTTCTAATTCATCAGCAGCAGCACGAGCAGCAGCAATTGAAACACCTAAAATAGCGTTAGCGCCCAATTTACCTTTGTTTGGTGTACCATCTAATGCGATCATAGCTTTATCAATACCAACTTGATCAGTAACATCATATCCAACAATTTCTTTAACGATAATGTTGTTTACGTTGTCAACAGCTTTAGTAACGCCTAAGCCCATGTAACGAGATTTGTCGCCATCACGTAATTCAACGGCTTCATGTTCACCAGTTGAAGCACCTGAAGGAACAATTCCGCGGCCCATTGCGCCGTCTTCTGTGTAAACTTCAACTTCAACAGTTGGGTTACCGCGTGAATCTAGAACTTCGCGTGCATAAATATCTGTAATCATTGACATAAATTTGTACTCTCCTTTAAAAACGTTTTTTGGCGGGGATACAATAACACCCTTACCATTATTTTAATAGTTTATTGATTCATTTTCAATCTTTTTAACAGCTAAAATACGAATTATGCTTTGAAGTTAACAAGGTCTAAGTATGAAGCAGTTTCCATACTTGCGCCACCAACTAAACCACCATCAATATCGTCTTTACCCATTAATTCTACGACGTTACCAGGTTTAACTGAACCACCGTATTGGATACGAACTTTATCAGCAACTGTTTGGTCATACAAATCAGCAACTGTTTTACGAATTACTGCACAGATTTCTTGTGCTTGGTCAGAAGTAGCTGTTTCACCAGTACCGATAGCCCAGATTGGTTCGTATGCAATAACTGCAAGATTAACTTGTTCAACAGATAAGCCTCTTAATGCAGCAGAAACTTGTCCAGCAACCCATGATTCTGCTTCGCCGGCTTGACGTTGTTCTAACGTTTCACCACAGCAGATAATAGGAACCATACCATTATTGAAAACAGCATGTGCTTTTTTGTTAATATCGTCATCATTTTCGCCGAAGTATTCGCGACGTTCTGAATGACCAATAACAACATAGTCAACACCCATTTCAGAAAGAACTTTTGGTGAAGTTTCACCAGTAAAAGCACCTTCATCTTCAAAGTATGCATTTTCAGCAGCAACTTTTAAGTCAGTACCTTTAGCAGCATCAAGTAATGTTTGTAAATCTACTGCAGGAGCAGCAATAACAGATTCAACATCGTCAAACTTTGGTAATTTACCTTTAAGACCTGCTACGAATTCAGCAGTTTCTTTAGGGCCTTTGTTCATTTTCCAGTTACCAGCAATAATTGGTTTACGCAAAATAATAACTTCCTTTCGTTAATAGACGGTTTCTTACGACAATTTAATTAAAAATTATTTTGTTGTAATAGCAGCAATACCTGGTAAAGTTTTACCTTCAAGGTATTCAAGTGAAGCGCCACCACCAGTAGAAATATGAGTTAATTGATCAGCAACACCTAATTGTTGAACAGCAGCAGTTGAATCACCACCACCAACGATTGTTGTAGCTTCTGATAAAGTACCCAAGAATTTACCGATTTCAAGTGTTCCGTTAGCATAGTTGCTCATTTCGAATACACCCATTGGTCCGTTCCATACAACTGTTTTAGCATCTTTTAAAACATCTTTAAATTCTGCAACAGATTTAGGTCCGATATCCAATGCCATGTAACCGTCAGGAATGTCACCATCAACAGTTTTGTGTTCAACATCGTTATCAAATTTTTCAGCAACGATTGAATCAACTGGTAATACTAATTTGTCGCCAGCTTCTTCAATGATTTGTTTAGCTAAATCAATTTTGTCTGTTTCAACTAATGATGAACCAATCTTCATACCTTTAGCAGCGTAGAAAGTATAAGTCATACCACCACCAACGATAACTTTGTCAGCTTTTTTAAGTAAATGAGAAATAACACCAATCTTATCTGAAACTTTTGCGCCACCTAAGATAGCAACAAATGGACGTTTTGGTTCGTCAACAGCTTCACCTAAGAATTTGATTTCTTTTTCCATTAAGAATCCAGCAGCAGCTTGTTCCATGTTGCTTGAGATTCCAACGTTAGAAGCATGTGCACGATGAGCTGTACCGAAAGCATCATTGACAAACAAGTCGCCAAGTGAAGCCCAGTATTTACCTAATTCAGGATCGTTTTTGCTTTCTTTTTTACCATCTAAATCTTCAAAACGTGTGTTTTCCATTACTAAAACATCGCCGTCTTTCATTGCTGCAATTGCGTCTTCTAATTGAGGACCACGTGTAGCAGGAACAAAAGTAACAGGTTTGTTTAATAAGTTAGATAAACGTTCTGCAACTGGACGTAATGATAATTCTTTTTTGTCTTCTTCAGTCTTAATACGACCAAGATGAGAAAGAAGAATGGCTTTACCACCATTTTCAGTTACATATTTGATAGTTGGTAATGCAGCAACGATACGGTTATCATTACCAATCACACCGTTTTTAATAGGAACATTAAAATCGACACGAATTAAAACTTTTTTGTCATTTACATCTAAATCTGAAACGATTAATTTAGCCATTATAATAGCCTCCTGTGTAATTTTGATTAAATAAAAAGGCAGAGGGAGTATTGCGTCCCTCCGCCTAAGCATAGTTATATGCGGTTTTAAAAAAGTTTAACTAGATTATGCTTCTAAGCTAGCAAATTTTTCTAATGTACGAATCATTTGTGCTGTAAAGCCAGATTCGTTATCGTACCAAGCAACAGTTTTAACCAATTGGTTAGCGCCAGTACCAGTTACTTCAGTTTGTGTTGGGTCAAAGATTGAACCAAAACTTGTACCAATGATATCTGATGAAACGATTTCGTCAGCATTGTAACCAAATGATTCGTTGTTTTCAGTTCTTGCTTTAATAGCAGCATTTACTTCATCAACTGTAAGATCTTTTGATTTCAAGATTGTAACCAATTCTGTCAATGAACCAGTAATAACTGGGACACGTTGTGCATGGCCATTCAATTTACCAACAAGATCAGGGATTACCATACCGATAGCTTTAGCAGCACCAGTAGAATGAGGAATTGTGTTACCTGCAGCAGCGCGTGCAGCACGTAAGTTTCCACCACGGTCAGGACCATCTTGTAATTTTTGTGTAGCTGTGTAAGCATGAACTGTTGTCATTGTACCAACTTCGATACCGAAAGCATCGTTAACAGCGCCAGCAAGTGGTGCTAAACAGTTAGTAGTACATGAACCAGCAGAAGCAATCTTAGTATCTGAAGTTAAAATGTCATCATTTACACCGTAAACGATTGTAGGCATTTTACCAGCAGGAGCTGAGATTAATACACGTTTTGCGCCAGCTTTAATATGAGCTGAAGCTTTTTCTTCTGATGCGTAAAAACCAGTTGATTCTAATACGATATCAACATTATTGTTTTTAACCCAAGGAATATTTGATGCATCTGCTTCTGCATATACAGGAATTTCCTTACCATTAACAACAATACCATTATCTGTTGCGCTAACTTCTGCGTCGAAGTTACCATGGGCTGTATCATATTTTAATAAATGAGCCAACATTGATGGAGAAGTTAAATCGTTGATTGCTACAACTTCGATGTTATCTGAAACTTCAGCAATACGACGGAAAGCTAAACGACCAATACGGCCAAAACCGTTAATACCAACTTTTACTGACATACTTAAATTTCCTCCTTTAGGAAATGAAGATTTATTTATTTTAAAAAGCGTGTTTGCACACTACTTTTTTAAAATCGAGTTTGCGGCACCCTCATCCGTGATTAACCACGTCTGTTTAGGTGCAAGTTTCATGTATGCCACAATTGCTTCGGCCTTAGAATGGCCACCTGCAACTGCGAAAATACATTTTATGTGCGTGAGATCCTCTATTTGTAAACCGATACGAGGAATCCTATAAACGACCTTGCCTTGAGCATCAAAGAAATATCCGAATGCCTCACCTACAGCTTTGTCCTCTTTCAACATGTCTATTATACCACTAGACATGTCACGACGCTTAGCCATATGCATTGCTTCTCCAATACTGTGAATTACAGCATTGCTTTCCTTGATTAAGTTCAAAACTTCTTGAATGCTCGGTTCTTCAAGAAGAGGCTCGTACGTTTTCTCACTTAGTTGTTCAGGTACATACAAGGCTCTATGTTTGCCGCCTGTGTGTAATGCCATCTTACCACTAATCGAGTTGGCTTGTATATCTACTGATTCACCAACACCACCTCTGGCTGGTAAAAAAGTTAAATCGCGCTTAATTGAAAGACGTGTTGTCAACTGATCAGCTACTTGAGCCATCGTTGTGCCACCCATTACCGCAATTAAATTTTTACCTTCTGGCAATAAGAGTGCTAACTTAGCAGCTAGACTCTTACCCATTGACTCTAAAACTTTAGGTTGTTCATCGGAATCGCCTGATACAATCAAACAATGTTCAATGCCTAAAATTCGACTCAACTCTTGTTCATCCTGTCGAACACCAACTAAATTATCCATCACTTTTTCAAGGCCATGTAGTACTGATATACCTCTATCCGTTAGCGTCATTCCTGACTTACCAACGACGATAAGTTCTTGCTTACGCAGAAAATCTGTTTCGGTTCTCATAACGCGTTCGCTTAGATTTAAAGTTGCTGCCAACATTCTGCGACCAACAGGCATCATCCATTCAATCTGTCTTAAAACAAAATATCTTTGTTTTAAAACTTTAATCATGTCTGGTGCAATTGCTTCGATCCACTCTAATTCATGATGCATACTGCACCTGCTCTCTTATGGGGCATTATTTGTCCCACAGTGTCGCATTATGACCCATTAATTCTAAAAAAACAAAGCACGATAACATTCTGCATTAATCAAAGTGTCTTCATACCTTTATTACAAGACAAATTATATCAGGTTGTTTCATACTTTGCAAGCACTTCAAACGACTATCTGCCATGTCAGCAATTGACGTTTGATATATGAGATAAGGTCATAATTGTTCCTAATCCTTGTAGCGTTTTCTTGCTGATGACGATGGAATGTTCAGGTTTTCACGATATTTTGCAACTGTTCGTCTCGAAATATCGATGTTTTGTTTCATTAATTGTAAAACTATTTTTTGATCAGAGAAAGGTTTCGTTTTATCTTCAGATTCAATCAAAGTCTGCATAGTTGTCATAATCGTTTTTGAAGATAGCTCTTCAGCATTCTTTTTGTTCTTATTTGCGATTTGTCCAAAGAATGATTTTATTTCATAAACACCAGATTCTGTTTCAATGTACTTATCATTAACGGTTCGACTAATTGTTGATTCGTGAACACCTAAAGCGGCTGCAACTTCCCGTAAAAGTAATGGCTTAATTGGTTTGGTTTTATCAGTGAAGAAGTCAGCCTGATATTTCAAAATATATTGTCCTACTTTTAAAATGGTATCGCCTCGTTGTTTCAAGCCATGAACTAGCCATTCATATTCCCGTTTCTTTTCAGTTAAATATTTGATTACTTCAGGATCTTGGTCTTTTGACATATCATCAAAATATTTTTGTTGAAAAACAACTTCAGGCTGTGCACCGCGAACTTTGAATAATGTTAATTCATTATTACTTTTTTTCAAAACTAAATCTGGATAGATTTTACCAATTCTAGTTGTCCCAAATCCTGCACCTGGATTAGGTGATAATGTGCGAACAAAATCTGATATTTCTTGAATTTCTGAAAGATTAACACGATATTTTTTTGCTATGTCCGACCATTTACGATCGACAAAGTTATCAAAATCATCTTTTATGACTGTATATGCCAATTCAGGCGCTAAATCGTCAGAATCAATCTGTAACATTAAACTTTCTTGTAAATTACGTGCACCAACACCGGGCGGATCTAAGCGTTGAATCAAGGTTAACGCATCTAATAACATAATGGGTGGTATTCCTGATTCTTCTGCTAAATCATCCAAATTAGCATTAAAATAGCCCGTCTGTTCAATATAATCTACTAAGTAAAGAACAACCTTTCTAAGCGGTGTTTGACGCATCGTTAGATAAATTTGTTCCAATAAATAATCCAATAAAGATTGTGATTCATCATCACTGACTGAATTCATATAATCAGTATCACCATTTGTTGTTAGATTAACTTTATAACGAGACTCCCCTGCTTGGATTCTCTGATTGTCGTCAACAGCTTCAATCAAAGGGTTTTCCATCATTTTTTCAGTGACAAATTCTTGTAAATCTTCTATATTATATTGCAACATTTTAATTGATTGTTGGAGCTCTGGTGTCATTGCCAGTTTTTGAATTTGCGTTTGTTGTTGCTTAAATTTCTGTTCAATAGCCATTATTTCTCAACCTCCGCTTTCGTTACTTGTTTTTTTTACGTAATTCAGCTAAACTATTAACTATACTGCGCCGTTGGTGTAATGGATAGCACGTAAGATTCCGGTTCTTGAGCTGAGGGTTCGACTCCCTCATGGCGCATCGTTAAAATTAAAATATTTTCTTTTGAAAAACCTTATATGTTGATATAAGGTTTTTTGTTTTCGCTTACATTAATTATATATCATGTTTCTTAAGATAGCCATGGCGTTCTTACCACACTACAAAATATAATAAGCAACATAGTAGAAAAAAATTAGTTCAATCAATAATAAATTAAAATCGTTAATATAGTTGGATTGTAATCGTTACCATTACGTTTCATAAAAAATAAATCCTACCTCAATTAAGAGATAGGATTTTCTGTTTAGCTCTTTTTACCGTAATCACCCATTTTAATACGAAGTCATTTTTGGGAATTTAATCATAAAGAAGATAGAAATAATTGACCCAATGTAACAAGCCCAAACTAACGGGTCTGTATAAACCAAATTTGATAGAGTTACATTTAAAATCACATTAAAAATTGATAGTATTATAATACCACGATATTTACATAATTTATTCTGTAATAAAATCATAATTATCTCAATGTTCCCTACTAATAACATGAATACATCTTCACTATAGAATTTACCTGAAAGAGCATGAACAATCATTATAATTGCAAGAATCATTAATATTATATTTAAACTGATTGCTATTATTTTTGAATTGATTACTTTTCTAATCATTTAGTTTCTCCTGATTTATAGTATTTACATATAAAGAACAGTGAAATCAAAATAGCTACCAGGAAGGATTCTAATGTAGGAAGATAACAATCATTATTAATCTCAATGATCAACATAATTGCGTTTAATACAATATTAAACATTGAAAGGATTACTATTATTATTTTATCGAAATAATTAAATTGGACAATCAGCATAAAAAATTGTAAAAGAACGATTATACTTGATACTGAAAGGAATAGATCTATATGTTGACTTCCCATTCCGCCTAATGAAAATGCAGTATCAAGAAATAAACTAAAAGTTTCTATAATAAATATAATATTAAAAAATGAATGTAATACTTTGGAATTTTTTAAAAGTTTCAACATTTTTAGCTCCTTAATATGATGTTATTTTATGAATATAAATAGGGTTAAATGAACCCGCAGCATAATATGGCTATTCCTTTATTTTATATACCTCAACATATTTACCTTTTCCCGAATGTTGATGAAAAATTTGATTTTCCTACTCTAAAAGAAATTTCTAAAACTTAAATAAATTACTATAATAACATCTAGAAATACCCAATACATTAATAATAAGTATTTAAATTTAGGTACTAAGTACTTATTATGCCTTTTAATCATTACATCTAATAAATACGTAATAGTATATATAATACCCATTCCAAATAATAATAAAACACCTAAAACAAGTAACCCATCACCATTATTTAAGCCAATACCATTTCTATGGATATATCCATCTATGATAAATATAAAGGGTATTATTTGTATCCCGATAGTCGCTAATATTTCTATATATATTTTTCCCATACTATCCCCTTTTAATATTTTGTGAATATACTGTGGGATAAAACTACCCTTAAATGCTATTACTTTAATCTATTTTTTCATTAACAACATTTTTATGCTATCATAATTTCAACATTACTTCAAAGTGATTTAACCATAACGTTAATCTAATTTAATATTTAAGCAAAAACCCAACCTCTTAAATTAAGGGCTCTGTAATATATTTATCAACAACAGTTGTAATAGAACCTTTAATAAATATCGCAATAAAAAAAGAGTTTTTCCTCGTATTTTTACGAGGAAAAACTCTTTTTAGTTAAACTATTAAATTTTAATTATTTTGCATAATTTCTTTTAAACCAGCCAACTAATCCCATAGCTAGCAACAGAACAAGGCCCATCATTGATAGTCCTGATTCTTTCATTTCACTAGTCTGAGGTAAACTGGTTTGACCTTTTGCTGCATTTTTTAAGACAGGTGTTTTCCCATCCGGTGTTACCTGTGAAGTTGTTGGCGTCGTGGGGGACGTTGTTGTTGGTCTTGTTGTCGGTGTGGTTGGTTTCGTTTTCTCTGGCATTTTACCAACGAATTCGATTCCAACCTCACTAGTATAACTAGCCGCTTCTGCAGTATTACCGAATGCACCTAAACTAAAAGATAACCCCAAAAGACTAATTATTAAAACACTCATTAGTTTTTTTCTCATAACCATACCTCGTCTATTTTGACTACTTATCTTCTTTTTTATCAGTTTGTAATTCTTCTAGAATTTGTCGTTTTGCTTCTGCGACAGCTTCTTCTTTATCTTTTTTGTTACGACGACGAACTAAGAACCAGATGAGCAACAATAGAAGTAATAGCAAGAAGATTCCTGCAAGGATATACCACATTGTGTAATCTTTTTCTAAGTCAACCGCTTTTTCGTTCAATTTATCTGCCGTTGCGCCATCAATTGTGAAATATTCTGTCCATTTCCACTTATGTACCCCAGAAGTCGCCGTCATTTCTAAACGGTACTTACCAGGCTTAAAGGGTTGGTTATCCCAGAAAATGCCATAATTAAAGTTTGTATTTGGAGCCATTGTCATATTCGAAGTGGTTGAAGCATGTAGTGCTTTATCACCATTTCTTGAATAGACTTTTCCATCAACTTTCAGGTTACGGATTGGTGTTGTTGTTGGATCTTGTAAGTTTACCTTCAATGTATTACGGAAATTAACTGATCCGGGCTCAATCTTAAGTAATTTCATATCAGGCTTAACAACATCGTCAGTTTCAGTTAACGTTGTCCCAATAACAAAGGCATAACGGTTTTTAATTTGAACGTTACTCTTTGATTTTTTTTCACTATCTTTGTTAATTTTTTCATAGAAGTACAAGCCACCGTCAATTTCGCCATTGAATTTCTTAGCGGGCATTGTGATATGGAATGTATGCTCAATGCTTTTCTTAGCCGGTACTGTCACTTCTTTATCTGACTTAATGATTGAAGATAGAGGGTTTACCATTGTTTTATCAAGTTTTGGTTTCACGTGACTGTATTCAACCACTCCGTTATCATTTGTAATCGCTGTATTTGCTTCAGCCATTACAGTAACATCTTTGTTAGTCGAATTTTTTAATGTGACAGTAATGTCTTGCTTTTGGTTCGGTTTCATTTTTAAATTAAAATACGTTTGGCGCTTATCAATTTGGTTGTTTGGAATATTTGCAGTAACAGCAAAGTTCATTTCAGCAGCATTCGCTTTTTGAACTTGTCCACTAAATATAACTAATCCTGCCACAAACGCCATAATGATTCCAAAAAATTTTTTATTCAATGTAAAAATCCTCTTTCTTCTCAAATTAACTTTATGGAGCCGCCGTCAATGTCCAGTTTAATGTCGACGTATATGTTTCACCAGCTACTTTTTCAGCCGGGCCAGGCACATCCAATCTCGCTGATTTATTACCTGTTGTTGCATCACCCATTGCTATTGTCCAGGTCCCTGTGGGATTAGTATTGGCAGTTGGATCTACTACTTGATATGATGCACCGTCACCTTTTAATAATATACTATCGGTAAATAAACCGGCATCAGGATCTCCGTTATCTGTTTTCGATGCTACATTTTTTATTGTAAGCACAGTACCCTTAAGTTCATTAGCACCACTTTTAAATGATGTGTTACTAACCGTCAACGACCAGTTTCCTGTCGTATTATTTGTAACCTGAACGTAATTAGGTACATCCCTATAATCTGCATCCGTGAGCTTATCTATAACCCACTCACCTGTAGCTTCATCACGATGTCCTGTTAAATCAGCTACTTTATCAAAAGCAGCATAATAAGATTTTTTATTTCCTGAAATTTTCTGAGTACCAAAATGTAAATCAGAAATATAATCTATCCTCAGGTCACCAGTAGTTGGCGTAACTGGATTAATTGGTTGTACTGGTTTTGTCGGATCTAATGGATCAACTGGACCAGACTTTGCAAGTAATGTTAAGTTAGCCGCTGTGGTTGCAGTTTTTCCATCAGGCGCTACTGCTGCATCAGCCACTGAATTTCCCATTATTGAAATTGCAAGGAGGGGGACAATGGCTACTACTAGTCGTAAGTTTTTTTTCAAGCTCATTGTTTTAACCTATCCCTTTCTGCATCCTATAATGGTGCGTCGTTTAACGTCCATGTAATTACTGATGTATATTTTTCTTTTAATTTAGTTGATGCACCAGGTACGTCTAAGGTTGCCTTAGTAACAGGTAACGTGTTAGTACCCATACCCATGTCTTTAGCTGCATCTACTACTGCAACACTTTGACTAGATCCGTCTAAAACCATATCCGCTGTTGGTTGGGTAGCATTATAACTTGCCCCATTATTATTAGAAACAGTTCCAGGCGTCAATGTTAACTTAGCCCCAGCTAATTCTTTTGAGCCGGTAAACTGTGTGTTGGCAACTGTTAATTTCCAACCTTCATTTGAACCACGGTTGTCATCAACAACGATAGAATCTGTAATAGTAGCTGCATCATATTTTGCATCTGATCCACTAATTTTTTGATCTCCAAAATCAACACTTGGTGCCTTTGTCAATTTAATTTCTCCAGCTCCAGTAGCAGGATCAGCTACAAAGTTGACATCACCTGATGAAGGTAATGTTACATCAGCAGCATGTACTGCTGGTGCTACTGTTGAAAACAAAGTAACGGTTAAAAGTGCTGCTGTTGCAATTGCTGTTTTCTTCATAATTTATTTCCCCTTTTGTTAACCCAATTTTTATAAGTTTGCGTCTGTTAATGTCCATGTTAAATCTGTTGTATATATTGTTCCAAGATTTTTAGCTGTTTTACCAGGTACTGTTAATGAAACGGCTTTAGCTTTAGCATCTTTACCAAATGAATCAGTCCATGTTCCCATTCCTTGACCGTCTGTAGCAGTAACAACCTTAACATCGCTACCAACTGTAGGAGCAACGACACTATTATTATCTTTATCACCAATTATTGATGGTGTTGTTGTCGCATCCATATTTGTTGAATTAAATGTTTGATCTTTCATACTCAATTGAGCACCAGTTAATTCTTTTGTACCGTCAGTAAATGCGCCTTCTTGCTTAACATTAACTGTCCAACCAGCATTTGATCCACGGTTATCTGTTACTTGTAAGTAGTTAGCTACTTCTTTTGCTGTTCCTTTAGAATCTGTTATTTCAACAGGAGCTGCGTAGTAAGTTGTATCACTACCAGAAACTTTATTTTTTGAACCAAAATCAAAGTTTGAAACATAATCTAATGATAATGGACCATTTGTTCCTGGGTTAATTGGAGGGTCTGTTGGGTCAACTGGATCTGTTGGATCTGTTGGATCAACTGGACCTGTTGGATCTGTATTATCTGTAAAACCAACGCTACCTTTTGTTGGAAGTGATCCTACTGTTGCTGCATTTACAGCTGGTGCTGCAATTAAACCTAATGTTGTTAATACGATTGCGCTTGTTACGATTTTAGTTGTTTTCATTTTAATTTCCCCTTTTTTTAATTCCCTATTTTTTTGTAGCCTATTAGAAAGTGATATGACTTAATTTTATAAACCAGCGTCTGTTAATGTCCATGTTAAATCTGTTGTATATGATGAACCGACCGTTTTAGCTGAATTACCAGGTACTTTCAATGAGACAGCTTTACTTGCTGTATCTTTTGTAGCATCAGCATCGTAGACACCAAATGAATCTGTCCAAGTCCCCATACCTTGATCCTTACCAGCATCTAAGACAGCAACGTCAGCACCAATTGATGTTGTAATTGTAGCTTTAGCTATAGCTGGATCTGTTGTTCCGCCAATATTTTTAGAATTTAAAGTTTGTGTTCCCATACTTAGCTGTGCGCCATCTAAATCAGTCTTACTATCGTTAAATTGTTTTACTTGTTTAACTGACAATTTCCAGCCTTTATTTGATCCACGTTTATCTGTTACTTGTAGGTAGTTAGCTCTTGTAACTTCTTTACCATCTTTATCAGCTAATTTAACAGGTGCAGCGTAGTAAGTTGTATCGTCTCCAGAAACCTTATTTTTTGAACCAAAATCAAAGTTAGAAACGTAATCAATTGATAATGGGCCAGGTGTTCCTGGTTGAGGATTATCTGGGTCTGTTGGATCCGTTGGGCCTACTGGGCCTGTTGGATCCGTTGGATCAACGGGTGTTGTTGGATCTGTATTTTCCATAAATCCAACCTTACCTGTTGATGTATAATCTGCAGCATGTACTGCAGGTGCTGCAGCTAAACCTAATGTTGATAAAATAATTGCGCTTGTAACGATTTTAGTTGTTTTCATAATTTATTTCCCCTTTTAATTAATAACCATTTTTATTTTTTATTGACTAATTTAGATTTTATAAGTTAGCGTCTGTAAGTGTCCATGTAATATCTGATGTGTATTTTTCTGCAACTTTTTTACTATCACCAGGGATAGCTAATTTAACAGAAGCTTTGGCTTTAGCAGCATCTGTTGTTGCGTTACCAAAGGATTCAGACCATGTACCAGAACCTGCGCCATCTTTTGCTTGCATAACAACTTTGTCCCCTGATGTAGCTGAAATGTCAACGCTATTTGTTAATGTTGGTTTTGGTTTTGATGCGTTATTATCAGCATTAGTTGCTTCAGGATTAGATAACGTAATTGTTGTCCCATCTAATTCTGATTTTGTTGTTTCACTTGTAAATGCTTTTGCTTGTTGAACAGTAAGTTTCCAACCTGCTACTGTTCCACGGTTATCTGAAACTTGTAGGAAGTTTGCAAGATCTTTATCAGCTCCGGATGCATCTTTAACTGTCACTAATTGAGAGTCATATGTTTCGTTGTTACCTGACATCTTTTGAGCACCAAAGTTAAAGTTAGAAACATAATCGATTGATAATGGGCCACCAGTACCTGGATCTGTTGGGTTTGTAGGATCTGTTGGATCAATAGTATGTCCAGGATCTGTTGGATCCGTAATACCAGGATCTGTTGTACCATCATTTTTAGTCAATTCAATTTTACCGTGTGATGTATATGTTTGTGTTTCAGATGCATGAGCAGTTGTCATAATGGCACCTGTCACACCTACGCCTAATAATGTACTTAATAATAATTTACTTGAATTTTTCATCATTTATTTCCCCTTTATATAACCTTTTTTATAAGTTAGCATCTGTCAAAGTCCATGTTAATTCAGACTTATAAGCCCCTGCTACTTTGTTTGATTCAGCTGGAACAAGTAATGACACACTTTGTTTGGCAGCTGTATTATCTTTACCAAAACGGTCTGTCCATGTTCCCATACCTTTGTCGACCTTGGCTGTCATCACAGTAACTGCTTTGCCATCTGGATTGATGGCTGCTTGACTAGCTGTCGGCTGACTCATATTACTACTTCCGTTAGTTGTTCCATTCATTAACGTAATAATCGTTCCATCTAATTTATTTTTACCATTCATAAATGGATTGGTCTGTGCAACAGTTAGTTTCCAGCCTGCGTTTGAACCACGATTATCCGTTACTTGAACATAGTTTGGATATTCCCCAACCTTACCGTTTTTATCAACTAACTGGTCAAGTTGTGCATAATAAACACTGTCTTTACCAGAAATTTGTTGTTGACTAAATTGTAAGTTCGAAACGTAATCAATTGATAATGGTCCATCTGTTCCAGGATTAACTGGTTTAACCGGTTTTAACGGATCAGTTGGATTTGTTGGATCAACTGGCGGTGTACCGTCAGTATTTTTCACGAATTCAATAGTTGCATGCGACTGATAATTCACTGTTTCGCTTGCCAAAGCTTGCGTTACGGTAAAACCAGCCGGTACCATACTACCTAAAAGAACTCCCAAAATTAACTTTCTTTTTATCATCGTATCTACTCCCCTCGTCAGATTTTGATGTTTTTATAATATTAGCAAAATGCTAATGATTAACGTTAATTAAGCAAGGATTAGGATTAAGGCGCATCCGTTAGTGTCCATGTTATTTCCCCTGCATACTTACCTGCTTTAAGTGACATGTTGCTTCCATTAAGTTCAGCAACAACACCTTTATCGGCTGCCCAAGTGACATCTTTAGTTTCTTCTGTCTGACCTGAACCAACCTCTGTACTACCAGTATCTAAATCTTGTGCAGTTCCAGTTGCATCTATATATTTCAAAACACCTTTCAATGTGTTAGATCCATCTGTTAAAGGTTTTGAAACGCTAGCCTTCAATGTCCAAGCTGTTTTGCCTAGATTAGAAATTGATACAGTATTTTCAGCAGTACGTTGAAGATTGAAATTTTCTCCACTGTAAGGCAACATTACCCCATCTTTTGAACCAAAAGTCATTTCATCAGAGGCTGCAGTAATTGCTAAACCACCACCTGCAACTGTGATCTTAATCGTTTTTTCAACACCCTGAGCATTTACAATAACTGCTTCATAGTCACCAGCACTAGAAGTTGGTGTAAGTGTCGTTGATTTAACTGTAACTTTAGAATCAGCACCAGTTGATAGTATCCAACCTTTAGCCGAACTCTCTGTTAATATGAACTCATTTAATTTAGTCTCTGTTAATCCCGAGATAGATTTACTGTCCGTACTAAAATCCTTAGCGTAAACTACAGAATCACCATCAACGACGGTATCACCATCTATTACATTGACAGGAACGGCAACTTTAGCAGTTTCATTAGGTGTCACATCCGTATCCGTCAAAATCATATCTTGTATATAGAAACCAACTTTTGTGTTATCAAGTGGTTTATTTGATGGATTTGTAGGATCAATTTCTAATGTATGTTTATTAGTATTCATAATTGTTAAATCTTTGATTAATTTTGTTTCATCTATTGTAACGGTTCCGCCAACATCAATTTTTTGTGGAATAGCAGTTGCACCCAACTTGAATAAGTTGACAGTTACGGTAACTGGTTTTAATTGTTCGGTACCTCCAGCATCAATCGCAGTTACTATAACTTTATTTGCACCTACTTTTAATTTTGTAGGGTCAATCTTTGCAGAATAATCGACACCATCTTTTGTTGTTTCATAAGTATTCTCTGCTGGCGATGATATTGACCCATCTGGATACTTAATTTGAATGTATCCCTTTGTACTATCTTCATCTGAAACTTTACCTACAATTTTAAATGAATCTGTTTGATCCGCATAAGCATTAATTGTTGATGGTGTTACAGTTGCAACAGGTGGAATACTTGGTGTCGTTTCTTTATAAGTTAAGTAAGAACCTGTCGTTAATGTTTCTCCTGGGGCTAACGTTTTAGGATTAGCTTTTATTACAAAAGCACTATCTCCCTTAAACGGAGTATCTGGCTGACTAATGTCGTTGATAGCTATAATTTTATCAAGCACTGATGTCTCCATTCCAGTTCCTACAGCTCCACCTTTGAAATAACTACTTATATTTGATATATCTAATATACCAGTACCGGTAGCTTTCCCAGCTGAATAATTAGTCCAACCACCCAAGCTAGTATTATTACCGGGATCCTTCAATCTGTAATTCAAGGTATGTTTATCACTTACCATTTTAAATCCATTGTTAGGTCCCAAACTTTTTACAGGGACGTCATCCTTATCAACCAAAGTATCGACCCCCTGAGCTGCACCAATAGCTCGAGTTGCAGTATCATTATTTGTGATACTGAAATAACTATATATACCACCTGCTGCATCATACATTTCTTCAAATGTATAGCTCACCTTATATGTTACATCGTACATTGTAGCTTTGAATCCAGTACCATCATTATTTTTATAAAGATGGTAATCTGTAATTGGTCCAAGTTTTACAGCACTTTCAATTGTATTAGGCGTCGTGTTACTTTCTGCTGCATACCCATATCCACGATCTTTTGGAATAGCATTATTAATGATAATTCCATAAGACTTTCTTGGATTAGGATTTCTTCCACTGGCACCAACCTTCGTAAATGCCCAACTAGATGCATTACCCTGTTCACTGTAAGAATCGTTATTTGTCAGCGCACTTGGTTGGAAATTAAATGCTGCATTACCAAAATATAAAACAGGAGTCGCTGTATCATCTGCTTTTCCCGCGTTGTTTGTTGGAACACCATTTACTAACTTCCCGCCTCCTGTAAGTGACACATACTCATTTTTAGAATTTGATGCCACATCGGTAGTACTCCACTGAGTATTAATGGCCCCTTGTGATGGACCAACATAACCAGCAGCTGGTACTGCTGTCTCACTTTTTTTAGTCGTTGCTACTTTTTTTGTTGGTGCTTTCGTTACTTCTTCTTTAGTTGCTACTTCGCTTGTTATTTCTTCTTTTGTTGCTTTTATCGATGTACTTTTTTCGGTTGTTTTTTCAGAAGATGCTGTTTGAGGTTTAACGGTTTCATCTAGCTCTTTAGCTTGGAC
The DNA here is from genome assembly GCF_056782195.1 of Dellaglioa sp. CoH-55-MRSF-8. The sequence continues at coordinate 232,442 of NZ_JBXAYH010000003.1, read as the reverse complement.
AGAAGTTCCTGGGCCCTCATTGTTAACCACGTTAACAATGCTACCTGTCATCACTCCTGCTAAGATAATTCCCGTCATTAACGTTGCTGAGATTCGTTCTTTTTTATTACTGTTATGCCCTTTCATTGTTTAGTCCTCCCCCTATAGTTGCTGCCTATTTATACCTAACATTACTATATTTAACTCATTAGTCTAGCTGATTAGTTGTGACCCCCTAGTCCCTCCTAATAGATTTATTCGTTAACTTAGCTGTAACCTAATCGCAAACTTATTATCTGGTTACTGCGACATAGCCAGTTTACCTATAATCTATTTAAATGTAAACATATTTTTTTAATTAAAAAATATTTATCTAATTTATGAAGTAACCGCTTTATCGATTTTGTTTTAATACAAAAGTAATTCATCAAAAAAAATGATGAATTACTTTTGCCAATTTACAGTTTATTTTGGTTACCCTTCACGAACTGGAACTACCGTTGCAAGACTTATTTCTGTCCCATTTGTTTCAGTTATATAAAGAAGTGTATAGGCTCCTTGTTCTGGAATTTGTACAGAGAAACTAAGATCTGACTGTACGACTGTTCTAGCAATTTCATTACCGCTTGCATCAGCAATAATAATTGTATTTCCAGCTGTTTCTCCAGTACCTGTTAAATATTTATCACTTTGATAATAAGAATCAACAGTTGGTTTAGCAATCGTAACATCTTTATGCTTAACTACCGTAGTTTTCACATCACTCCAACCAACACCTGTATTCTGACGAACACTAACTGTTGTATCTTCATGTTGTTTAGGAATAGTAACTTCGTAAAGTCCATTTTCATCAACGATACCTGTCCCTATAACTTTATCGCCAACTTTAACTTCAATTTTAGCACCTGGAACACCACGACCTGATACCGTTGTATCTGTATCAAAAATTGTTTCAACGGTTGGAATTTCTTTCAAAAGTGCCCAACCCGGGTCTAGGTGATATGTTGGCAACGTGTCAGAAGCATTATATGAACCCAACACGTCCCAATCAATTGGCGCACCATTTTTTACTAAACCACTATTAAATATATAACTTGAGTTATTTTCTGCGTCCGCTACTCTGATACCTGTATCTGTTACCATTTGCCCAATATCAAGAGATAAATGAACTTTGAAGTCGGCAAATGCAATCCAAGAATGAGATGGATTTTTGATTCGTAATGTTTTACCATTATCCTCAACTCGGATATCATTTTTATTATACGTATATTTACTTCCGTTATTAAATTGGAAATTTCCTGTTATATAATTATTGAACGAATCATGGTTAAAAAGTGGAACTAACTCTGAAGGAACTGACAAGACATAGTCTGTCGATTCATTAATTCCTGCCGAAATAATCGACTTTCCTTCATAATCAAAATCTAATGTACCTGTTGTCACTGTATTATTACCTTGTAAGTGTAGACCACTTGCACCCGTTCCAGATACTTTCATTGAGCCTCTTGTAATAACACCTAATTCTTTCGTACCTACTTTAGCTGTCGCCACCTGCTTTTCATGGTTACTAGCATCTACGGAATTATTAGCTACCCCTAAAATCATTACTGAATTCAATAATCCAACCACCGCTACCGTTTTAATCACATTCTTCTTTGTCTGACTCATTTCTACTTTGTTCATTTTATTCATCTCCTCTATTTTGGTTTATAAACAATTATTTGATACAGGCCCTCCATAAAAAAATTAGTTAGAGCATTACTAATACCTCCTTATATTTATATTTATTTTTTTATTAATACCTTAAACACAGCTTATCATGTTAACGCTTTCTTTTGCAAATTTAACCACTAGTATATTTTTAATTTTAACTAAATTGGACTTAGATAATAAGCAAAAAAAATAAGCTATCTTCATATAAATACGAAGGTAGCCTACTTTAATTTTAACTATTCTTTATTTTGATTGCTTTGAATCGTTATATTTAACCCATCCAATTAATCCTGCGGTTGATAAAAGAATAAATCCTATCATTGATAATCCTGATCCTTTTATTTCACCGGTTTGAGGTAATCTGTTTTGATTCGATGCAACATTCTTTGAGACAGGTGTTCTCCCGTCTGGATCTGGTGTCACCTGAGAAGTTGTTGGCATTTTACCTACAAATTCAATTCCCATTTCACTTGTATAACTAGCCGCTTCTGCGGTATTACCGAATGCACCTAAACTAAAAGATAACCCCAAAAGACCAATTACTAAAGTACTCGTTATTTTTTTCCCCATAACCATACCTCACCCATTTCGACTACTTATCTTCTTTTTCACCAGTTTGTAATTCTGATAAAATTTGTCGTTTTGCTTCTGCGACAGCTTCTTCTTTATCTTTTTTATTACGACGAACTAAGAACCAAATAATCAATAATACAAGTAGAAGTAAGAAGATTCCTGCAAGAATATACCACATTGTATAATCTTTTTCTAAGTCAACTGCCTTTTCGTTCAATTTATCTGCCGTTGCGCCATCAATTGTGAAGTTTTCAGTCCATTTCCACTTATTCACACCAGAAGTTGCCGTCATTTCTAGACGGTACTTACCAGGTTTAAAGGGTTGGTTGTCCCAAAAAATACCATAATTAAAATTCGTATTGGGAGCCATTGTCATATTCGAAGTGGTTGAAGCATGTAAGGCTTCATCCCCATTTCTTGAATAGACTTTTCCGGCTACCTTTAAATTACGAATAGGTGTTGTTGTTGGGTTTTGTAAATTTACCTTCAATGTATTACGGAAATTAACTGAACCTGGTTCAATTTTAAGTAATTTCATATCAGGTTTAACAACATCATCTGTTTCAGTTAACGTTGTCCCAATCACAAATGCATAACGGTTTTTAATTTGAACGTTACTCTTTGATTTTTTTTCACTATCTTTGTCGATCTTTTCATAGAAGTATAATCCACCATCGATTTCGCCATTAAATTTCTTAGCGGGCATTGTGATATGGAACGTATGCACAACACTTTTCTTGGCTGGAATTGTCACTTCTTTATCCGACTTAACAATTGAAGATAGAGGATTTACCATTGTTTTATCAAGTTTTGGTTTCACATGACTATATTCAACCACACCGTTATCGTTGGTTACAGCTGTATTTGCCTCAGCCATTACGACAACTGCTTTATTAGTCGAATTTTTCAATGTGACAGTAACATCTTGTTTCTGATTAGGCTTCATTTTTAAATTAAAATAGGTTTGGCGCTTATCAACTTGATTACTTGGAAGATTTGCAGTAACGGCAAAGTTCATTTCAGCAGCGTTCGCTTTTTGAACTTGTCCACTAAATAAAACCAATCCTGCCACAAACGCCATTATGATTCCAAAAAATTTTTTATTCAATGTAAAAATCCTCTTTCTTTTCAAATTAGCTTTATGGAGCCGCTATCAATGTCCATTTCAACGTTGATGTATAAGCTTCTTTTGTTTTCACAGTGGTACCAGGAACAAATAACGACACTGCATCGTTTCCTGTAGAGTTAGTTCCCGCTTTATCAGTACCCATAGCAAGTGTCCAAGTACCGAACGGATTATCACTATTACCATCTGTCGTACTAACAACCGAAACAGGAGTACCACCAGTTCCTGTAAGTTTAACGTTACCTGGTAAGTCCCCGCTTAGCCCTAAACCTGGATTTTCACTATGTGCTTCGATATTCTTAATATTTAGTACAGCACCTTTAAGCACGTTCCCGCTAGGACTTTTAAAAACAGTGTTACTAACACCTAATGACCAATTACCCGTTGTATTATTTGTGACCTGGGCGTAATTAGGTACATTATAATAATCTTTATCTGTTAGGTTTTGTGTGTCCCACACTCCACTTGAGTCACGACGGTTAGTCATGTCAGCTACTTTATCAAAAGTTGCATAGTAGGTTTTATTACTCCCCGAGATATCCTGTGCCCCAAAATGAAAACTAGAAATATAATCTATTCTTAAGTCTCCAGTTGTTGGCGTAACTTGATTGAGTGGGTGCACTGGTTTTGATGGATCTAACGGATCAACAGGACCAGACTTTTCAAGTAATGTTAAGTTAGCTGATGATATCGCAGTTTTTCCATCAGTTGCAACTGCTGCATCGGCTACTGAATTTACCATCATCGAAAATGCAAGGAGGGGGACAATGGCTACTGCTAGTCGTATATTTTTTTTCAAGCTCATTGTTTTAACCTATCCCTTTCTGCATTTTATAATGCTGCGTCTTTTAATGTCCATGTAATTGTTGATGTATATTTTTCATTTAATTTACTTGTTGCACCAGGTACTTCTAAAGTTGCTTTAGTAACAGGTAATGTGTTAGGCCCCATACCTTTATCTTTAGCTGCATCTACTGCTGGAACAGCTTTAGATGAACCATCTAAAAGCATAGTTGCTGCAGGATTAGCCACAAACTTTGCCCCATTACCATTAATAATTGAACCATTTGTTAAGGTTAACTTAGCACCATCAAGTGCCGTACCCGTTGCCGTGGCAAATTGTGTATTTGCAACTGTTAAATTCCAACCGACATTTGAGCCACGGTTATCATCAACTTGGATATTAGCATCCTCTGGTTTAGCGCCAAAAGACGTTTGTTCATAAGTTTTTGTTGATCCACTAATTTCTTGATCCCCAAAATCAACACTCGGTGCACTGATTAGCTTAAGTTCGCCTGCCCCAGTAGCTGGATTAGCTACGAAGTTAACATCACCTGTTGTGCCTTTTGTAATATCGGCAGCATGTGCTGCAGGTGCTAATGTTGAAAATAACGTAACTGCTAAAAGTGCTGATGTTGCAATTGCTGCTTTTTTCATAATTAATTTCCCCTTTGGTTTAACTTACTTCTAATCTTTTTATAGACCTGCGTCTGTTAATGTCCATGTTAAGTTAGTTTTGTAACTTGTTCCAATTGATTTAGCTGTTTTACCAGGTACTTCTAATGAGATTGCTTTCATTGAAGCATCTGTATCTGTTCCATCGACATATGTGCCAAATGAATCAGTCCAAGTACCCATACCTTGACCCTTAGCAGCACTTACAACTTCAACATCTTTTCCAACAGTTGGTGTAATAACACCACTATTTAAAGCAGTTGGGATTGTTGTCGTGTCACCAATATTTGAAGAATTAAATGTTTGACCGGTCATTTTTAATTGCGCACCAGCCAACTCAGAAGTCCCATCATTAAATTGGGCATCTTGATTTACTGAAAGTTTCCAACCACCATTTGTACCACGGTTATCAGTTACTTGTAAGTAATTAGCACGTTTAACCTTATCACCTTTACTATCTGTAGCTGAAATTGGTTGTGCATAGTAAGTTTCTGTAGAACCAGAAATCTTATGATCAGCACCAAAATCAAGATTAGAGATGTAATCAATCGATAAAGGTCCATCTGTACCAGGTTTGATTGGATCTGGATCTGGATCTGGTGTAATTGGATTTGTTGGATCGATTGGATCTGTGGGATTTGTTGGGCTTGTGCTTCCTGCGACAAAACCTACTTTACCTGTTTCATTATATGTTTGTGTATTATTTGCGGCATGTACAGCTGGTGCTGCAGTCAAACCTAATGTTGTTAACGCAATTGCACTTGCAACGATTTTTGTTGTTTTCATTTTAATTTCCCCTTTTATTGATTCCCTCTATTTTTTAATAACCTAGTTGATACAGGTTTACATCCCTGCGTCAGTAATTGTCCATGTTAAATCAGTGGTATATGGTTTAGCTTCTTTAGCTGAATTACCAGGTACGGCTAATGAAACAGCCTTCATTGCTGTATCCTTTGTAGCATCTGCATCATATACACCAAATGAATCTGTCCAAGTACCCATACCTTGACCCTTAGCTGCATTCAAGACTTCAACAGCGCTACCAGGTGTTGCTGTAATTGTAGCATCGGCTATAGCTGGGGTTGTTGCATTAGTTACACTATCCATATTTTTAGAATTTAATTTTTGTGATCCCATTTTTAATACTGCACCATCTAAATCTGCTGAGCCATCATTAAATTGTTTTTCTTGTTTAACTGAAAGTTTCCAACCAGCATTAGTACCACGTTTATCCGTTACTTGTAAGTAAGTAGCATATTTAGCACCACTAACTGCTTTGACAGGTGCAGCGTAGTAAGTTGTATCGTCCCCAGAAATTTTGTTTTCACCAAAATCAAAGTTAGAAACGTAATCAATTGATAATGGTCCATCAGTACCAGGACTAACAGGAGGAACAGTTGGTTCTAATGGATCAACGGGTTTATCTGGATCAACTGGGTTAACGGGTGGTGTTTTATCATCATTTTCTGTAAAACCAATCTTACCTAATGATGTGTAATTTTCTGTATGGTCTGCGGCATGTACAGCTGGTGCTGCAGTTAAACCTAATGTTGATAAAATAATTGCGCTTGTTACGATTTTAGTTGTTTTCATTTTAATTTCCCCTTTTAATTAATAACCTTTTTTTATTGATAGAATTAATTCTTATAAGTTAGCGTCTGTAAGTGTCCATGTTAAATCTGATGTGTATTTTTCTGCGACTTTTTTGCTATCACCAGGGATAGCTAATTTAACAGAAGCTTTAGCTTTATCAGCGTCTTTAGTTGCATTACCGAATGCTTCAACCCAAGTACCAGAACCTTCGCCATCTTTAGCTTGCATAACAACTTTATCACCTGATGCAGAAGAAATTGCAAGGTTATCTGTTAAAATTGATGGTGCTGGTTTTGTACCATTTTTATCAGCATTATTTGCTTCAGGGTTAGATAACGTAATTGTTGTGCCATCTAATACTGATTTTGTTGTTTCACTTGTAAATGCTTTTGATTGTTGAACTGAAAGTTTCCAGCCAGATACTGTACCACGGTTATCTGAAACTTGTAAGAAGTTTGCAAGGTCTTTTTTAGTTCCAGCTGTTGGGTTATCTGTTGTTGCTGCAACTAATTCCGAGTTATATGTTGTATCATTACCTGTTACTTTTTGTGTACCAAAGTTAAAGTTAGAAACGTAGTCAATTGCTAATGGGCCACCAGTACCTGGGTTCACTGGGTCTGTTGGATCGATAGTATGTCCTGGATCTGTTGGATCAGTAATACCAGGGTCTGTTGTTCCGTCATTTTTAGTCAATTCAACGTTACCATGTGATACATAATCTTTTGTTTCTGATGCGTTAGCTGTTGTAACAGCTGTTCCTGTAATACCTAATCCAAGTAATGCAGCGAATAATAATTTATTTGTTTTTTTCATAATATATATTTCCCCTAATCTCTTTTTTTATAGTTTAGCATCTGTCAAAGTCCATGTTAGTTCAGACTTATAAGCCCCTGCTACTTTTTTCGACTCAGCTGGAACAAACAATGAAATACTTTGTTGAGCAGCTGTATTATCTTTACCAAAACGATCCGTCCAGGTCCCCATACCATTGTCCAACTTAGCTGTCATCACAGTAACTGCCTTACCATCTGGCTTAATTGCTGCTTGACTATCCGTCGGTCTATGCAGGTTACTACCATTAACAACACCATTCATCAACGTGATAACCGTTCCATCTAATTTATTTTTACCATTCATAAATGGATTGGTCTGTGCAACGGTTAATTTCCACCCTGCATTTGACCCACGGTTATCCGTTATCTGAACATAGTTTGGATAATCTCCGACTTTACCGTTCTTATCAGCTAACTGGTCAAGTTGTGCATAATAAACACTATCTTTACCAGAAATTTTTTGTTGACTGAATTGTAAGTTCGAAACGTAATCAATCGATAACGGACCTGGCGTCCCCGGATTAACAGGTCTAACTGGTTTTACCGGATCCGTCGGATTAATTGGATTAACAGGTCGTGTTTCATCAGTACTTCCAACTAACTCAATAGTCGCATGCGATTGATAGCCCACTGTATCGCTTGCTGAAACTTGCGTTACGGCGAAACCAACAGGTACCATGCTTCCTAAAAGAATCCCCATAATTGTACTTCTTTTTAGCATCGTATTTTCTCCCCTCGTAAGATTTTGGTAGTTTTTAATATTAGCAATATGCTAACGATTAACATTAATTAAACAAGGTTTATGAATGTGGCGTATCCGCTAATGTCCATGTTATTTCCCCTGTATAGTCCCCTGCTTTAAGCAAAGGGTTATTTCCATTAAGTTGAACGATAATTCCTTTGTCGTTTGCCCAACTTACTTCTTGAGTTACCTCAGATTGCCCTGAACCAACTTCTGCACTGTTTGATTCTATATCTTGCGATTGACCAGATGCATCTATATATGTCAATACACCATTTAACTTAACGTTAGCATCGTTATGCTCCGTTAACGGTGTTGTAAGTTGAGCTGTTAAGGTCCAAGCTTGTTTACCCGCGTTAGAAACTTGTACGCTATTAACATGAGGATCAGGGTCACTACGTTGAACTTTAAAGTCTTCTCCGCTGTAAGGTAACGTAACACCTAAAAAAGAACCGTAATTAGTTGCCCCAGGTCCTTCTGTAATTTTCAATCCACCTGTAACTTCAATGTTAATGGTCTTTTTTAAACCATCCGAATTTTTGATAACTGCCTGATAAATACCATCAGTTGAAGTTTGTTTAAGTGTCGTTGAATCAACGCTTACTTTAGATTCAGCACCAGTTGCTAACAACCATCCTTTAGCTTCACTAGTCTTTAGAATTAATGCAGTCAACTCATCAGTTGTTAATTTTTGAATATCTGCCTGCTTTACGCCAAATCCTTTTGCATAAAGGGCAGAGACTTTATCAGTTGCAGTGTCATCATCAGTTACAGTAACTGGTACAGCTACTTTTGCGATTTCATTTGGTTTAACTGCAATATCTGTTAAAAGCATATCTTGGATGTAAAATCCTACTGTTTTATTATCAAGTGGTTTACCTGATGGATTTGTCCCATCAACAGTTAGTGTATGTGCATTAACTGTTGGTTGATTAATAATTGTCAAATCTTTAATCAAATCCGTCTCGCCTGTCTTAACCGTATCGCCAACTTTGATTGTTTGTGGGATAGCAATTGCGCCTAATTTGAATACGTTAACAGTTATAGTAACTGGTTTTTCTTGACGGTTATTACCTGGATCAACTGCCGTAACTAATAGTTCATTTTTACCTGGACCTAGTTTAGACATATTAACTGGTACAGAATACGGTGTAGGATTCTTCACATCCACTGTAATAGTATCGTAAGGATTCTTTTCTGACGTTCCATCTGGATACCCGATTTCAATATTTCCTTTTGTATCATCTGAATCAGTAACATCTCCTGTAATCTCAACACCTTTTTGATCAGCGTAACCGTTAATTATTGTATTTTTAACTGTCGCAACGGGAGGAGTACTAGGTGTTGTCTCTTTATAAGTAAGGTAAGACCCATTAACAAGTGTTGCACCTGGAGCTAAATCAACTTGATTAGCTTTCATAATGTACGCACTATCATCACCAATTGTTTTACTTGGATTACTAATATTTTCAATTCCAATATTAGTGTTTGCTGCTGAACCTTCCATACCTGTCCCGGCTACCCCCCCTTTAAAGTAGTTATTAAAATTAGCGGGGTTTAGAATCTTATCTTGAGAACCGCCCGTATAATTTGTCCAACCACCCAAAGTAGCATTAGACTCTGGATCTTTCAATCTCACATCCAAAACATGCTTCTGACTAGTACTATCCCCAATCATTTTAAAGCCATCATTAGGTCCAATACTCTGTAAAGGAACTTTATCAGAATCTACAAAAGTATCATTTGTTTCCAAGGCACCTATTTTTTGTGAATCTGAATTATTATTTGTAATACTAAAGTAACGGTAAATACCACCAGTCCTACCATATACTGATTCAAAAGTATAACTAACTTTGTACTTACTATCATACATAGTTGCTTTAAATCCCGTGTTCATACTATTTTTATAAAGATGATAATCAGTAATTGACCCATCTAAAAGTCCACCCTCGATACCAGAAATACCGTTGTCTAGGTAAGCTTCATTCACATTATAACCACGAGCTATTTTGTCGCCCATAATCAGCCCGTGTATAATCGATGGACGCGGATTTTTTCCGGTAGTATACGTATATGACCAAGATGGTAAATTAGGTGAACTATTATTGCTTGCTCTATCTGCGTCATTATTATTCGTCAGTTCACTAGGCTGAAAAGGTTCAATACTATTTCCAAAGTACATAACTGGTTCATTAGGCTTATCAGATCTCCCCGATTGTGAAACAAACGTCTTTGCTACATCAGCTGCGTAATCTTTTGTTTCCCATTTAACAGTAGGTAGAATTTCATCTTTTGGTCCAACATATCCAGCTGCTCGAGTGGTAGCTCGAGTACTTCGTTTAGTTTTTTCTGATGATTTAGCTTTTATTTTTAATTCACTTTTTTTAGTTGTTGATTTAGTTTCTACAGATTCACTTGATAGCGCCTTTTTTTCTGATTCACTTGATTCTTTAATCGTTAACTTACTTGATGTTTCATCTGATGATTCGCTTGACATACTGCTCTCATCGGTTTTAGCAAACACACTAGGTTCTCTATGGCTAGCTCCCCCAGCTAACAATCCTGCAAAAACAGCACTTGTCATAATTGTTGCCGAAACCCATTCTTTTTTTCTGTTTTTATACTCTCTCATTTTTTAGCCCTCCCCAATCCTTGCTTTTAACTTATTAATTATTTTATCAATTTAGTCTATTTGATTTCACTAACATATTGCCAATTCACTACTATCCCCTATTTATCTAGCTATTTCTATTAACTTTTATCAAATATACCTTTTAGCAAAGTTAAAAATTCAACATGTACATGCTTTGTCTTTGATTAACATGTACATATTATATCTTCAATGGTGTACGATGTTAAATCAAATTTTTTATTTTTTTAAAAATATTTGAAAATTAAACAAATAATAATTATTCATAAGTTTTATCTCATCATAAAACGAAAATTATTAAGCCACTAAAATACGAATAAAATTTAGTTATCATTAATTTTTATTAAAAAAATCCATATCAATACTTAGCAGTATTGATATGGATTTACTATTATTTGGGATTGTTATTTAGTTCATAATTAAACTGCTAAAAATATTCAAATCATTTAAGATTAAATTAGAAACTATAACATTAAGGTGTATTCTCTAGTGTCCATGTTATTTCCCCTGTATAGGCTCCAGCTTTAAGTGATGTATTACCTCCGTTAAGTTGAGCGACAATTCCTTTATCCTTATCCCAACGGACTTCTTGAGTTGCCTCAGACTGTCCTGAACCAACTTCTGCACTACTTGATTCTATATCTTGTACACCATTAGCTGAATTTACATACTCCAAAACACCAGTTAACTTATCATTAGCACTATCTGTCAAACCTTTTGTAAGTCGAGCAGTTAATGTCCAAGCTTGTTTACCTGCATTAGAAATATTCACACTGCTATTGGTACTAGAATCACTACGTTGGAGATCAAAATTTTCTCCACTGTAAGGTAATATCACGCCACTGGAAGAACCATAGTCAGTTGCAGTAGGTGCTGATGTAATTTTTAATCCACCTGAGACAGTAATCACAATTTCTTTTGTTTGACCATCAGAATTTTGGATAACTGCTTTATAAAAACCATCACCTGAAGTTGGTTTAAGTTCTGTTGACTTAACACTAACTTTAGATTCGGCACCCGTCGCTATCAGCCAGCCTCTAGCTTTACTATTATTCAAGATTAATGTATCTAAATCACCAGTTGATAAGTTTTGAATATCCGCTGTTTTTAATTCAAATCCCTTGGCATAAAGAGCAGAAGTTTTGTCAAATGCAGTATCACTATCAGTTACGGTAACGGGTACAGCTACTTTTGCGATTTCATTTGGTTTAACTGCAGTATCTGTTAAAAGCATATCTTGAATGTAAAATCCTGCTGTTTTATTATCAAGTGGCTTACCTGATGGATTTGTTGTATCCATTTTTAAGGTATGTGCATTAACTGTTGGTTGATTAATAATTGTTAAATTCTTAATTAAGTCCGTTTCGCCTGTCTTAACCGTATCGCCAACTTTGATTGTTTGTGGGATAGCAGTTGCACCTAATTTATAAAGATTGACTGTTACCGTAACAGGTTTTAACTGTTCTACTTCACTATCGTCAACAGCTGTCACTATTATCTTATTTGAACCTAATTTTAATTTAGAAGTGTCAATGTTTGCACTATAATCAGCACTAGTATCTACCTTACCTGTGTCGTACACATTCTCTGTTGTTCCTGACGTTGACCCATCTGGATAGGTAATTTGAATATAACCTTTACTGCCATCCTTATCTAAAACCGTTCCTAAAACTTTAGGCCTATTAGTTTGACTTGCATAAGCATTAATCGTTTGTTCTTTTACACTTGCAACAGGTGCAACAGCTTCCTTATAAGTTTGATAAGAACCCGTTACGAGTGTTCCTCCTGGTTCCAAAGTTTTCGGATTAGCTTTTATTATGAACCCACTATCGCCTTTAAATGGGTTATCTGGATTCTTAATATTTGAAACGGCAATAATTTTATTATGTGGTGATTTTTCCATTCCAGTTCCAAGTGCACCACCATTGAAATAATTATTTAAATAACCAGTATTCATAACATTTGGTTCATCTCCGCCTGTGTAATTCGTCCATCCACCTAATTTGGTATTATTTCTTGGATCATTTAATTTGAAATTTAAACTATGTGCTGACCCAACCATTTTGAATCCTTCATCCGGGCCTAAGCTTTCAATGGTAACAGCATCCTCATCAACGAATGTATCGACGCCCTCAATAGCTCCAACTGCACGAGCCGTTGTGTCATTGTTAGTAATACTAAAATAGCTATAAACACCGCCACTAGCATCATAAACTTCCTCAAATGTATAACTTAATTTATACTTTGTATCATACATAATTGCCTTAAATCCAGTACCTGTTTTATTTTTAAAAAGTTGATATCCAGTGATATCCTTACCTTTAACTGCAGATTCAATTGTATAAGGAATTGATGAAAAGGATGATACCAACCCGTATCCACGATTACCTGGGACACTATTATTAATAATAATTCCATAAGATTTCCTTGGAACAGGATTTATTCCAGTATCAAACATGTAGGCCCAACCAGACTTATTAAGACCACTGACGGGATCATTATTTAATAACTCATTCATTTGAAAAGGAAAATAATTATTTCCAAAATATAATACAGGTTCGCCAGGTTTATTCTGTGAACCCGACTGTGAAACAAATGCCGTTGCTGACTCCGCTGAATAATCTTTTGTTGTATCCCAGTAATCATCAGGAAATACATCATTTGCTGGTCCAACATACCCAGCTGCTCTAGTACTTAGTTTAGCTTTTGCTGACGGTTTAGCTTTTGTTTTTGATTCACTTTTTTTTATTGTGATTGATTTAGTTTTTAGAGAATCACTTGATATCGCCTTTTTTCCTGATTCACTTGTGGCGTTATCTGATGACTCACTTGACATACTGCTCTCATCAGTTTGAGCAAATACACTAGGTTCCCTGTGACTGGCCCCCCCAGCAAATAATCCTGCAAAAACAGCACTTGTTATAAGTGTTGCTGAAATCCATTCTTTTGTTCTACTGTTATGTTTCCTCATCTTTTATCCCTCTCTAATGCTTAATTATCTTATTTATTTGGTCTTACTATCATATCGTTAAGTCATTGTCATCCCCTATTTTTCTAACAATTCCCATTAACTTTTAGTAAAGTGAAGATACAATATGTACATACTACATCTACAATTATTATGTACATATTGTATCTTCAATGGTGCACAATGTTAAATCACATTTTTTACCTTTTTAAAAATATTTGAAAATAAAAAAGTTATTAATTAAAAGATAATATCCCTTAATTAATAACTTTTTCATTTAAATTATTTAATTTTTTGTTGATACTTTCTTTTTAATCTTCGATTAATCCATAATATAACAAAAACATTAACGATTATCAGTACGAACAAGAGTAATATCCAATAGATCCAGTAATTTGTTTGATCGATTGTAACATCCTTCTCATTCAATATTCTTGCTTTTGATCCACTTACCGTAAATTTCTGTTTAAAATGCCATGCCTGATTTTTAGAAGTCATCTCTGCACTAAGTTCGTAGGTACCACTTTTGAGTAATTCACCAGCAGCTAATGGAATTGGAAAGGTAACCGCACTGGTTGGGGCAATTTGCATGTCCTTATTACTTGCTCGATATAATACTTTTGAACTACCTAACCGTCTGACTTGTGTATTTATTTGAACTTTATTTAAAAACATAGCGCTCTGATTTTCAAATCTCGCAGCAATCACATTACGTGCATTAATTTGTGTGATATCAACCGTTTTTAATTTTACTTGTGCGCTAGTTACAGGTTGTTCTCCATGGAATATTACCGCAGTCGTATATAAATAACGATTATCAATAACCGCTCGTTCTGACTTTGTTTGAGACTGAGCATCATTGTCTTCAATCACCGATATACCTCCCGCAACGACACCTGCAAAAGTCGTATTGGGTAACGCAACATCCAAAGTAACTATTTTTTCACTTTTTGCAGGAACAGTTATACGATTCTGACGAGCTCTAACTGCTTTTACCACTGAGAACGGCTGTTGTGCCAATACTTTACTTTGTGATTCCGCGTACTCCACAACCCCATTATAGTTTGTTGTTGCATCCTTAATGAGGACTTCAAACGTTAGTGATTTATCAATAAGATTAGCTACCTTAATTTTCAGCTGTGTTTTAGTTCCTGGTGCTGCTTTTAAATCAAAATAAGTTTTTTTCTTATCTAATTGATAGTCAGATATCATAGGTTGAACAGAAAAGTCAACTTGGCTGGCATTAACCTGCTTAATGTCCACTCCGAATAAAAATAAAATACTGAATAAAAATAAATAGCCGAATCTTTTAATAAATTTTGTGGTTATCATTTCATTATTATTCATTTGATGGCACATCATTTAATGACCATGTAATTTCACTACGATAGACATCTGTCATCTTAGTTGCCTCACGGGGAATATTCAAAGCGATACTATTTCCTTTAGTTGCCTCATTCCCAAAACGGTAAACCCAAGTGCCGTATCCTTCATCACCTTTTGCGGCAACGACTACTTTATTAGCTCCTACAGACAAATCAAAATTTTTCTTATAAAATCCAGGTTTTTTATCCGCAGAAATGGAAACAAGTTCACCATTACTAAAACTAAGATAGGCACCCGTTAACGATTTATGCGTCTCTTCAGATTCAAATTGGCGACTCTGTTTAGCTTCAAGCACCCAACCATTTTCAGTTCCGCTAAAATTTGAAACTTGAACGTAATTGGGTGTGCTTGCCCCTGTTGCCATATCTTGCGCTTTGGCATAACTTTTTTTATCATTCGAATCAATTTTAGTTGTATTGAAACTAAGGGAAGAAGCAAAATCGACTGTTGTTGCTCCAGATTGAAAATCCATAGACAAATCGGATTGCGCACTACCACGATTAGTTTTCGCCGCTTGAATCGTTGCCTCAGATGCAGTCATATAGAGACCTAATAGTGTTACAAAGGCGCTTAATACTATTTTATTCATAAAGATTTCCCTCTCCCTGTCTAAAAAAATTACTCTTCTGTTATTTCTATAATTTGAATACATATATTAATGACATGTTATTTTATATCACCACTTTTGTCAATTTTTTTAAAAATATGATAATTATTGATTCTAGATTTATATGCAAACCGTTGGCAATTCCCCTATAATGGATAGTACATACTCTTTAATGAGGAGGAATCGCGATAAATGGACTTTATATTTAACAAAGATGATATTCGTAAGTTAGAATTATTTTCTTATCTTGAGAATACTTATGACCAATCTGCTTCGCAAACAGACATCCAAAAACATTTTAAATGGTCAAAATATTATACAGCAACAACTATCAAGTCTTTAGAAGAAGATCTTGTCACTGAAGGATTAGACGATTACTATTTATTAAAAGTTAGCAATAACAAAGTAAGTCTACAAAAAAATGGCTTAGATTCCATCGATCACCTATTACTTCTATACGCTAAGCAGTCACCTCAATTTTTGATGCTGAATGCGCTATTTACTAACCCTAATTTTAGTATAGAATCCTTCACCGAATCGTTATTTTTAAGTGAAGCAACTGGTTATCGGACCAAGAAATTTTTAGATGATATGTTACAAAAATTAGGCTTTAAAATCACTAAAAACTTCCAATTAGTAGGTCCTGAAGAAAATATTCGCTTATTTTTTTATAACCTTTATTTAGCTGTCTATAAGAACTACAACTTCCCATTTAATGAAGAAGTTGATCGTAATTCTAGTTTATTTTCTAACCAATTAATTTCTAGCTTAAATCTTGATCTCACACAAATACAATTATTGAAACTAAAGTATTTTTCAGCTGTTCTCATACAAAGTTTAGCTTCTAATCGAAATGATACTAATCGTTTTGCTGATGTTAATTTTGCTAATTCAGACTCAATCATGTCCAATATTCAAGACTGTCTTCAAGAAAATCCAGGTATTAATGGACTTACGGATGAACAGTTATCAATTGAAACAGTATTTGTTCTAAATTTCCTTTATATGGAAGACATTGTTGACGTTACATTTAATAACTCATCTTTCTTTTCACAAATTGAATCACTCAATAATTTTGTTATTAAAGACTTACAAAAGTTCTTTGATATCACATTAAGTGAACAAAGTTATATGACATTATTTGACGAATTATCTCGTATTCATTTTTCTAGTTACCATAGTGCCCAAATTGATTTTAGTTGGCAAGTTGCCGTAGATAATACTATTTTAAAAGAAAATTATAGTTGGTTTTATATCTTCGTTGACCAATTGATAACTAACTTAACAACGAATGTACCGGATATTTTCAAAGAAAAAAACATTAACATGGCCCGTTTAAAATCAGAATATCTTTTCTTATTCATTCGTTATATTGATTTACCAACCGTTTCAAAACCGGTGCATATAACAATTGATTTTTCAAAAGGGAGTAACTACAATGATTTAATTCACAAAAATCTTGATTCAATGCCCTTCTTTAATTTGGAAGTTAACTACAAATTAACAGATCAAACCGATATTTACCTTTCTGACTTCTTGATGGCAGATGTCCCCAGTCGCTACCTAATCTGGAATAGTCCACCATTAGCTTCTGATTGGGAGATATTTGCTAATATGGTTGTGGCTATTCGAACAGATAGTCAGGAGGATATCACTAATGCATAAAAAGTTTAGAACATCCCGCCTAACTAGAATTTCCTTAGCCTCAATCGTAGCTAACTTGTTCATTTTATCCATGTATGTACCCAAACAAATTAAAGCAACACCGCGAAGCGATAGTGAAGATTCTCGTGTAGCTCCTGTGAATCCAATGGATCCCAGAAAAAATGCAGAACCTGTGTCCCCTAAGGTTTCGGCACCTAAAAAACAAAAACCTCGTAAGGTTAAGAAAAAAGTAACAGATAAATCACCAATCGCTTTTGTTTCAACGCAACATTCTGTAACACCTATTAAACCACCTGTAGCCCTTTCAGTATCTTATTCTGGCTACTTGGTTCGTCATTTATCAGGGAACCTACTCTATGGTTCAAAAACAAGGTCATCAGATGCGATTATTTTAAAAGAAACTAAAGAATAAATTTAGTTTATTTTATTTGACCTTTTTTGACCAAGGGTTTAAACTAGCATTACATTAGTTCAAATGCTAATATAAAAAAAGTAAATAATAATAAATTCGGAGGTTTCTAACTATGAATATGGTTCCTACAGTTATCGAACAATCTGCCGGTGGCGAACGTGCCTATGATATCTACTCTCGTCTTTTAAAAGACAGAATCATTATGTTATCTGGTGAAGTTAATGATGATATGGCAAATGCTATTATCGCTCAATTACTTTTCTTAGACGCTCAAGACTCAGAAAAAGATATTTCAATTTACATTAACTCACCCGGTGGTTCTGTTTCAGCCGGTTTAGCTATCTACGATACAATGAACTTCATCAATGCTGATGTTCAAACAATCGTTATGGGTATGGCTGCTTCAATGGCCAGTGTATTGGCAACTGCTGGTACAAAGGGTAAACGTTTTGCATTACCTAACTCAGAAATTATGATTCACCAACCACTTGGTGGCGCTCAAGGTCAAGCAACAGAAATTGAAATTGCTGCTGCACATATCTTGAAAACAAGAACATTGATTAACCAAATTTTAGCTGATGCAACTGGTCAAGATATTAAAGTTATCGATAAAGATACAGATCGTGATAACTTTATGACTGCTGATCAAGCAAAAGAATACGGTTTGATTGATAAAATTATGACTAACAAAAAAGGGCTTAAATAAGCTTTAACGTTTAAGGACACTAACAAGTTAACTTTTGTTAGTGTCCTTTTTTTGAGCGGATAATTATTCAGATGAACCCGTCTTATGCTATACTGACGCTAATAAATGAAGACTGGACTGATAAAAATGGATATTTCAATTATTGATGCTTCAAAAGTAAATCGGGACTTTGGACTTGTGATTGGTAACTCTGACGCGCCAAAAACAATTATTGAGTTTATTAACCTACGTTGCCCCTACTCAAAAGAATGGTTCGAAAAATCTAAAGAGACTTTAGATTCTTATGTTGCAAACGGACGTGTAAAACGTGTCATCAAACTTTTTGATAAAGAAAAAGAATCCTTACAACGTGGTAATGTTGCTCATCATTATCTTCCTTTAGATAATCCGCAAAAATCTTACGATTTAATAACTGAATTATTTAAAACGCAAGATACGTGGAAAGACTTAACACTGGATGAGGTTGCTGCCTATATGGAAAAGACCTTTAGTTTAACTGACGTTTCTGATAAAACTTACATTAACTCAATTATCGCTGAAGCTAACGACGCAAATATTCAATTTGTACCAACCGTTATCGTTGACGACCATATTTTTGATGAATCAATTGATCTAGCTACCTTAAAATCATATTTAGATAAATAAAAAATACGCATATAATTAATAGCTAAGATAAAAGCTATCAGTTATATGCGTATTTTATTTGGTTAACCTTTTAATCCTTTAGATTGTCTGACCATATCTTCAACAACAACATCAAAGATTTCTCCAAGTCCAGCACAATATTCTAATATTTCCCACGGCGCATTCGTATGGAAATGCAGTTTCATTAAATCAGAATCTCCCGCAACAAGTAAACTATCACCTTTGAATTGACGTAAAATCTTATCGTTCAATTGGTCCTCGTCTAATGTACTACCTTCTATTAGTAGTTGCGTATCATATTTAAATGTTATCATGCTATCTCACCTCTTTAAAATTTCGTTTATTTTTCACCAATTCGAACTTTTTCAGCAAATTCGTTAATTTTTCGTAGCCGATGATTAATCCCAGATTTTGAAATTGGACCACCTGGTACTAAATCACCTAATTCTTTCAAACTAACTTCTTGATGAACCAGACGTGTTTCAGCAACTTCTTTTAATTTAGAAGGTAATTGCCCTAAACCAACAGAATGTGCAATAAACTCAATATTAGCAATTTGTTTATTCGCAGCATCCGCCACTTTATTCATATTAGCTGTTTCGCAATTAACCATGCGATTAACTGAATTACGCATATCGCGGACAATCCTAATATCTTCAAACTTCAACATAGCCGTTGTTGCGCCAATTAATGACAAGAAATCAGCAATTTTTTCTGCTTCTTTTAAATAAACGATATAACCACTTCGACGTTCAGTCATTCTAGCGTTGAATCCAAATTTATTAATCATTTCGCAAATTGTTTGATTATGTTCTTCATAGACTGAGTAAATTTCCAAATGATAACGGCTTGTTTCAGGATTATTAACAGAACCACCTGCCAAAAATGCCCCACGTAAATATGAACGCATCATCATATCATCATGGGCCAACAGATCCATTGGTACACCCATTTTAAGTTGCATATCTTCAATGATATCCAGGTCTTTTAAAACAAAATCACTACCTGTTTTTAAACGTACAATATAAATATTATTTTTCTTTAATTTCATTTTACGACGAACTAATAGTTCACTTGTAATGTCATAAAATTCATTTAAAAGTTCATAAATCCGTCTCGCAATTGCGGGATTCTCAGTCTGAACATTTAAAACAAATTGATGATTAATAATACTCAAAGACCCATTCATTCTAATTAACGCCATTAACTCTGCTTTAGCATTATTTTTTCTGACTTTGAGGGTCGTTAATTCTTTTTTCACTTCACTTGCATATGACATTCTTTCACCTTATCTCTGTACTAAATAGTCTTTCTATGTCTTAATTCGCGATTTGGTCGACCAACTAAACGGATTAATTCTTCAACGACTTTATTGCCATCATGGAAGACACCTTGATCTTTTAATTTTAAGAAGTTAGATGAAATCACTCGACAATGTTGTTCCCTTAATCCATTAAAGTCATGTTCAACTTGAATTAAATTCTCATCATATTTTTCTTTATCCATATAACCTTCAGGAACCGGTGCCGTATTCACAAGCACTGTATTCACAAAACATTTACCTAGGTGCCCATTCAAAATACGCACATGATCAGCATCAGTAAAATGTTCTGTTTCACCCTTTTGCGTCATAATATTACAGATATAAACAACTTCTGCTTTTGTTTCAGACAGTGCCTTACCCACATTACCAATAACTAAATTAGGCAAAATACTTGTGAACAAACTCCCAGGTCCAAGGACAATTTGGTCTGCTTCAAGAATAGCTTGAACAACTTCTGGTACAGCTTCTGGCACACTAGTTTCACTTTTTTCACTTGAGGTTACCCAAACACGCTTAATTGATTTTCTAGCGGCAGTTATTTCTGCTTCCCCCGCTAAAAAAGTGCCATCAGAAAATTCTGCATTTAATACTAACGGTTCATCCGCAACGGGATAGACATGTCCATCAACTCTCATCATTTCTGATAATTCTTGGACAGAAGCAAAAACACCATTTTTCATTTCAGTTAGTGCTGCAATAATTAAATTACCAATCGCATGTCCTGCAAAAAATCGATCGGACGTATCAAACCGATACTGGAATATATCTAAATATATTTCTGGTAACTCAGATAATGCGGCAATAACATTACGAATATCACCAGGCGGCACAACATTCACGTAATCTCTGATAATACCTGACGAACCACCATCATCAGCAACCGTTACAATCGCCGTGATATCAGCATTTTTATCTCTTAAACTTTTTAAAATAACGGGTAGCCCTGTTCCGCCACCAATAACGACTATCTTAGGTCTATGTCCACTTCTCGTCATGATCGATTGACCGATTCTTTACTTTTATTAATATCACGGTGTGTAACGTTCACCGGATAGTTAATTTTCAATTCTTCACTCAATCTTTTAGCTAAAGCAACTGAGCGATGTTGTCCACCAGTACAGCCAATCGCAATCGTTAAATTGGTTTTACCTTCAGCTTCGTAGCCAGGTAAAATTGACTCAATTAACGATTCAAATTTGGTATAAAAACCTTCTGTAGCTGGTTGTTTCATCACATAATCATAAACTGCCTTATCTAAGCCAGTTTGTGGTTTTAATTCTGGAATATAGTGTGGGTTAGGTAAGAAACGGACATCCATCACGATATCTGCATCGATAGGTAGGCCATATTTAAATCCGAATGATAAGACTTCAACATGAAAATTAGCTGTTTCTCTGGTTTCAAAATTATGAAAAATCTCTTCACGTAACTGACGTGGTGACAAATTAGTCGTATTAATCACTAATTGTGCTTGTGTTTTAATATCATTTAATAAGTCACGTTCTTTTTCAATGCCATCCATCAGACGGCCTTCCATTGCTAACGGATGCGCACGTCTTGTTTCTTTGTAACGAGAAACTAATTCTGCATCTGATGCGTCAAGAAAGACAATTTTAGTGGTTACAAATTCAGTGTTATCAAATCCTGATAACATTTCGATAATTTCATCATAAAAAGCTCTTGATCTTAAATCCATAACAAGGGCAATTTTTGAAATTTTACCTGACTCTTTTACCAACTCCCAGAACTTAGGTAATAAAGTTGGTGGTAAGTTATCAATACAAAAATAACCTAAATCTTCAAAACTTTGCATTGCGACCGTCTTACCGGCCCCACTCATCCCTGTAATTACAACTAGCTCTAACGTATCTGTCATATTCATTCCTCCAAATCTACTATAATTATTATAACATACCTGGTGTTTCTTTTGTATCTGCGCACAAAAAAAGAGTTGTTTCCAACCCTATATCGTTTCACCAAATATTTTCATTTTAATTGCTTGGCCCGTTGGTGTACTAGCTAATCCACCAATCCCAGTTTCTCTAAGCGAGCTCGGCATACGTTCGCCAATGTCTTTCATAGCCATAATAACTTCATCAGCTGGTACTTTGTTAGATAATCCAGCAAGTGCCATATCTGCTGCCGTTAAAGCATTCACGGCTCCTATTGCATTTCGCTTGATACATGGAATTTCAACTAATCCAGCAACTGGATCACAAACCAGTCCCAATAAATTACTAAGTCCCATCGCAAAAGCCTCTGCACATTGTTCCGGCGTTCCACCAGTAACCTCAACGGCGGCAGCTGCTGCCATTGCTGATGCACTGCCGACTTCTGCCTGACAGCCACCAGTCGCTCCGGCAATCATGGCATTATTTGCCACGATCATTCCAAAGGCACTTGACGTAAATAAAGCTTGTAACATCTTTTCATGTGATAAATTTAATCGTTTTTGTATCATGAAAATAACCCCAGGCAACGTTCCAGATGAACCTGCAGTCGGTGTCGCACAAATAAGTCCCATCGAAGCATTGACTTCATTAGTCGCAATTGCATATTGCATCGCCTCTAAGTTAGCATCCCCAGATAAAGAGTGCCCTTTCTCACGATATTTCCGTAGTAAGACCGCATCTCCACCCGTTAATCCCGTTGCTGAAGAAACGCCTTCACCATTTGATCCCTTTTCAATCGCTTGCTTCATCACTTCAAGATTAGCAGACATTTTTTCAATGATAACGTCTCTAGTTTCACTTGATTGCGCCATTTCTTGTTCAATCATTAATTCTGAAACTAATTTGTGTTCTTTATTAGCAGTTGAAACTAACTCAGCAATACTTTTATACAAGATGGAACCTCCTATTTTAAATAAATGAGATTGTGCGTTAATAATCGCAGTTGCTTAATATCAGTCTCAGTAATATTCTTGGATAAATCATATTCATACATAATATCCTCTGGCATTAACTCAGATTCACTTTGCATAACAATAGTTGTCGATTTTTCGATTTGTTTTTGAATTTTATTTTTATTTACTGGATTAGCTTCCAACACTAGTATCGGTAAACTACCCTTTGGAAAAAATTGTTGTTTTTTTATAGTGAAAGCCCTAATTTCAATTGTGCCACCACCAATTGAGCAACCCATTAATTCGATTTTTTTTGTCTCATTTTCAATCGTTAATTTAACACTATTCGGATGGTTAATTGGACTTGGGTGTGCATCTTCAATAAACTGAATCTCAATCCCCATTTTTTCCGCAATCTGAATTGACTGTGGGCAACGGACATCATCAGGTTCAAAGCCTAATACCCCAGCAACGGTCGCAAAATCAGTCCCGTGCCCGCGATGTGTTTTTGCGAATGATTCATAATAGCGAACTTTTAATTTAGTGATTCTCCCATTAAATAATTGAAATCCAACCTTACCGATTTTAGCGGCACCAGCTGTATGTGAACTAGATGGTCCGATCATAACAGGTCCAATAATATCAAAAACACTCTTATAGTTATTGCCCATGGTCAGCCGTTCCTCCAATTTATTTTATGTCTTCTTTAAAGTTAACACTTTTTAAAAAAAAAGGAATAAAAAAAAGCCAGATTTTCATCTGACTTCTTAATTTATTTATTCATTCTCGCACGATCACGTTCTAAGATTGGTTTTAAATAGTGTCCCGTATAACTTTCAGGCACTTCAGCAATTTCTTCTGGTGTTCCAGTCGCAAGAATCGTTCCGCCACCTTCGCCGCCTTCTGGACCTAAATCAATTAAATAGTCAGATGTTTTAATCACATCTAAGTTATGTTCAATAACCAAGACTGTGTTACCCGCATCAACCAAACGATTTAAAACGCTAAGTAGGCGTTTAATGTCATCTGTATGCAAACCAGTTGTTGGTTCATCAAGAATATAAAAACTCTTACCATTTGATTGACGATGTAATTCAGAAGCTAACTTCATCCGTTGCGCTTCACCACCTGATAATGTTGTTGCCGATTGGCCTAACGAAACATAGCCCAAACCAACATCAACAATTGTCTGCAGTTTACGTCTGATTTTAGGAATTGGTTCGAAGAATTTCAAAGCTTCGCCAACTTTTAAATCTAAAATATCAGAGATTGTCTTACCTTTGTAAGTCACTTCAAGTGTTTCAGAGTTATAGCGTGCCCCGTGACAAATTTCACATGGCACATAGACATCTGGTAGGAAATTCATTTCTATTTTAATAATCCCGTCACCTTTGCAGGCTTCACAACGTCCACCTTTGACATTAAAACTAAAACGACCTTTTTTATAACCACGTAATTTTGCTTCGTTAGTTTCCGCAAATAAATCACGAATATTATCGAAGACGCCTGTATAAGTTGCGGGATTACTTCTCGGTGTTCGACCAATTGGACTTTGATCAATATTAATAACACTTTCAATATTTTGAACACCAGAAACTGATTTATATTTACCTGGTTTTTCAGAATTTCGATTTAACTTTTGTGATAATACCTTTTTCAAAATACCATTCACTAAAGTTGATTTACCGGAACCTGAGACACCTGTAACTGAAATGAATTTACCTAAAGGAAAATCGACCGTTACATTTTTTAAGTTATTCTCTTTTGCGCCGGTAATTCGAATCTTCTTACCATTGCCAGCACGTCGTTCATCAGGTAATGATATAAATTTCTTTCCTGATAAATATTGTCCAGTTAATGATTTGCGACTCTTTTTAACTTGTGTGGGCGTTCCAGCAGCAACAATTTCACCACCTAATTCACCAGCACCAGGACCAACATCAATTAAATAATCAGCAGCCATCATGGTATCCTCATCATGTTCAACCACAATTAAAGTATTACCCAAATCACGCATTTTCTTAAGTGATTCAATTAAGCGATCATTATCACGTTGATGCAACCCGATTGAAGGTTCATCTAAAATATATAAAACACCCGATAAATTAGAGCCAATTTGCGTGGCTAGTCGAATCCGTTGTGCTTCTCCACCTGAAAGTGTTCCTGCAGAACGTGATAATGTCAGATAATTTAAGCCAACATTTTGTAAGAATGTTAAGCGGTCACGAATTTCTTTCAAAATAGGTGCTGCAATAATTGATTCTTTTTCTGACAAGTTAACGTTATCAAAGAAAGGTAAGCCGTCACCAATTGAAAGTGCGGAAATTTTACCAATATGTTGGCCATTAATTTGGACGGCTAATGCTTTACGATTCAAGCGGTAACCGTGACATGTTTGACACGTTAAGCTGGTCATATATTTACGCATTTGTTCACGCGTAAAGTCACTATTAGTCTCCGTATGACGACGACTAATATTTGTAATAACCCCTTCAAATAATGCATCTACATCACGAACGCCACCAAAGTCATTAGCGTAATGGAAATGAAATTCACGTGTTCCAGCGCCATTCAAAACAATATCACGTTGTTCATCTGTTAACTTTTCAAATGGCACATCCATTGGAATTCCAAAAGCTTCTGCAGCTTGGGCTAACATCGATGGGTAATATTGCGAACTAATAGGATTCCATGGCTCAATTGCCCCTTCTGCTAGCGTTTTAGTTGGATCTGGAACGACTAAATCTTCATCGACTTCTAACTTCATTCCTAAACCATCACAAGTTTCACAAGCACCAAATGGTGCATTAAATGAGAACAAACGTGGTTCTAATTCTCCAACTGTAAATCCACAAATAGGACATGCATAATGTTCGGAAAATTGAATTGTTGCACCATCTGTATCACCATCAAGAATATCTGCAGTGGCGTAGCCAGAAGATAAACGTAATGCTGCTTCAAATGAATCAAATAAACGTGAGCGAATGCCCTCTTTGACAACAATCCGATCAATCACAATATCAATAGAGTGTTTGACCTTTTTTTCAAGATCAAATTCTTCATCAATATCATGAAGCTCGCCATCAACTCGAACACGGACGAATCCTTCTCGTTTGATCGTTTCAAATATCTTTTTATGTTGTCCTTTTTTATTGCGAATAATAGGTGATAAAATTTGAAGTTTTGTACGCTCTTTTAACTCTAAAACACGGTCAACCATTTGTTCAACGGATTGACTCGTGATTTCATGACCATCATTTGGACAAATTGGATGTCCAACTCTAGCCCATAATAATCTTAAATAATCATTAATTTCAGTGACTGTCCCAACTGTTGATCGTGGGTTTTTTGAAGTTG
Organism: Dellaglioa sp. CoH-55-MRSF-8; assembly: GCF_056782195.1. Next base: position 205,863 of record NZ_JBXAYH010000003.1, on the reverse strand, counting down.
TTTTTTGGTCAATCGAAATAGCAGGTGATAACCCATCAATTGAGTCAACATCTGGCTTATCCATCTGCCCTAAAAATTGACGTGCATATGCTGATAAACTTTCAACATAGCGACGTTGTCCTTCAGCATAAAGTGTATCAAAAGCTAATGAGCTTTTCCCTGATCCTGAAAGTCCCGTAATCACAACTAATTTATCTCTTGGGATAGTGACATCCACATTTTTTAAATTATGCGCACGCGCACCATGGATCACAATTTTATCATTTTTCAAGAAATATCCCCCTATTTATAACATTTGTGTTTTTAATTCTAATACCGTATCACGCAATGATGCAGCTGTTTCGAAATCTAATTTTTTAGCTGCTTCTTTCATTTGTCCTTCTAAGCGATCAACCATATCTTGTTGTTCCTTTTTATCCATATCCAAAAATTCAGTTTCGGTAAAGGTTTTAACAGTTCCTGAATTATCTTCAATTTTTGTTGGCGTAATTAACTCACGAATGGCTTTTTTAATCGTAGTTGGCGTAATATGATGTTCCTCATTATATGCCATTTGGACATCACGGCGGCGTTGCGTTTCTTCCATTGCGCCCTTCATTGAATCCGTCACTTTATCAGCATACATAATCACTCGTCCGTTTTCGTTACGAGCTGCACGACCAATTGTTTGAACTAGAGAACGTTCACTACGTAAGAAACCTTCTTTATCGGCATCTAAAATTGTCACTAATGACACTTCAGGAACATCAATACCTTCACGTAATAAGTTAATTCCAATTAAAACATCATATGTGCCTAAGCGTAAATCGCGAATAATTTTCGTTCGTTCCATCGTTTTAATATCACTATGCAAGTACGCAACTTTCATCCCCAACTCTTTCAAATAATCAGTTAAATCTTCTGACATTTTCTTGGTTAATGTTGTGACAAAGACACGTTCATTGCGTTCAATACGTAAATTAATTTCGCCAACTAAATCATCAATTTGGCCCATAATTGGACGAACTTCAATGATTGGATCTAGTAATCCAGTTGGTCGAATAATTTGTTGAACAACATCTGACGTCCGTTCCATTTCGTAAGGTCCTGGTGTTGCAGACATATAAATGACTTGATTAACGTGCTCTTCAAATTCCGCAATCGTTAATGGTCGGTTATCCAGTGCACTAGGTAAACGGAATCCGTAATCTACTAACATTTGTTTACGAGCGCGATCACCATTGTACATCCCTCGAATTTGAGGCATGGTTACATGAGATTCATCAACTACGATCAAGAAATCTTTGGGAAAGAAATCAATTAATGTATATGGAGGTTCGCCAGGTTTACGTCCATCCATATGGCGGGAATAGTTTTCAATTCCGGATGTATAGCCCATTTCACGTAACATTTCTAAATCATAAGTAGTTCGTTGATCGATACGTTGGGCTTCTAATAATTTATCTTCATCTTTTAATTCTTTTAATCGATCAGCCAATTCAACTTCAATACCTTCAATGGCATGATCCATCACATCATCATTCGTCATGAAATGCGTTGCGGGGAAAATAGCCATGTGTTCAAGTTCACCCATAACTTCACCTGTTAATGAATCAACTTCACGAATACGATCGATTTCATCGCCAAAAAATTCAATACGAACAGCTTTTTGATCACGAGATGCTGGGAAAATTTCCACAATATCTCCATGAACTCTAAACCGACCACGTTGAAAATCAATATCATTTCGTTCGAATTGTATATCGACTAATTTTCTAAGTAAATCATCACGTTCCATTGTCATTCCAGTACGCAATGAAATAACATGATCACGATATTCTGTTGGATCACCTAATCCAAAGATACTTGAGACAGATGCAACAACAATCACATCATTACGTTCTAATAATGAACTTGTTGCAGAATGTCGTAATTTATCAATTTCATCGTTAATACTGGAATCTTTTTCAATATACGTATCACTTGAAGGAACGTAAGCTTCTGGTTGGTAGTAATCATAATAACTCACAAAATATTCCACCGCATTATTCGGGAAGAATTCTTTTAATTCACCATATAATTGTCCAGCCAATGTTTTATTATGCGCAAGGACTAATGTGGGACGATTAACTTCTTTAATCACATTTGAAATGGTAAACGTCTTACCCGTTCCCGTTGCACCCAGTAATACTTGTTCTTTTTTACCATCATTTAATCCATCAACTAAAGTTTTAATCGCATTCGGTTGGTCTCCAGTTGGTTCGTACTTTGAAACTAAGTCAAAAACGCCATCATCATGTCTATCAATCAAGTTAACCCCTCCAATACAATCATTTTTAGAAATTAAAAAAAGCCTGGAATAACCTACCCAGGCTCATTTAAAAATGATTATTCTCTACTAATTATATTAGCATACCGAACATACTTTCGCACGTTATCTCACTTATTTTTTCAGAATAACTTAATCAACTAAATAATCACGACCCCAAATAAGACCCATTGTTTTTTCTCCAGTATGGACGCCAATAACAGGCCCAATATGACTAACCTCAACTGGAATATTAGGATAGTTGGTTTTAATAAATGAGACCCATTTTGTACTCTCTTCAGGATTGTTCGCATCAACGATACTTACTCGAATTGGATAATCAACTGAGTTAATCGCATCAGAAAAATCTGCCATTACCCGTTGAAAAGCACGCTTCTTTGTCCGTTCCTTAGTTAAAGGGATAATTTGACCTTCATGATTAAAGGTCAGAATTGGTTTAATTTGTAATAAGTTACCCACAAACGCAGCACCATTCGTCATACGGCCCGTTCTAAGTAAATGGCTCAAGTTATCCACAACAAAGAAAATACCCACCGTTTCACGCATTGCTTCTATTTTAGGTACAATCGTGTCTGCATGCTCACCTTGCGCCACTAATTGAGCAGCTTTTAATACAAGAAAGGCTTCTGCTGAACTTGCTGCTTTAGAATCAATCGGATATACCGTAATTCCTTCCACAGTTTTTGAATAAGCACGTAAATTATCCACAAAACTTGTGATACCTGTTGATAGATGAATTGAAATTACTTCATCAAATCCCTCTTCAATTAATTTATCGAAGACACTTTGCATTTGTCCCATTGTGACTTGTGACGTTGTGGGTAACTTATCCGTATCTTTCATTCTTTGATAAAATTCTGAAGCAGAGATTTCCACATCTTCTAAATAAGTCTGTTGCCCAAAAATAACCGTGATTGGTACAACAATAATATTTTTATCTTTGGCTACTTTTGGATCAATATATGACGCACTATCTGTTACAATTGCCGTTTTCATTAATTTCTCCCTATTCTTTAAGCAAAAAAGGACTACCTTGTATGCATTATTCTAGCATACAACGCAATCCTTAACCTATGTGTACTCTATTTCTTAATAATATCCAAGGTTATTTTTTTAATTTTATCTTTATCTGTGAAATCTTCCGTTAATAATTCTGGAAGAATTTCTTGTAGAATATACTGAACACTCGCTAAATCTGAAAATTCAAGAATCGTTTTTAAGCTTTCTTGATAAATTTCAGTATAAACTGATTCAGGATTACCCTTTTGAATTTCGCCAAATGATTCATATAATAAATCTAATTTATCAGCTACAGACAAGATTTTACCTTCTAAAGTATCATCCTTACCTTCTGATAATCTACGACGATAGGCATCTTGGAATTCTTCTGGAATTTCGTTCACAATAAAATTCTCAGATAATGATTCCTCAACATTTGCTAACATTTCTCTTAGCGTTGTTGTTGCATATTTAACGGGTGTTTTAATATCACCAATGAATCGTTCTGTATAATCATGATTCAACGCTTTTTCATACAACATGCGCCAATCAATCGTATTTCCTGCATTTTCTTCAACATCACCTAAAAATTGAGCAGCTTCTGTTACTTTGAATGAATGTTCCGCTACCGAATGATCTTCATATTTAAAATATCCTGGTGCTCGTTTTAACGTTTCTAAATTACTTAAACTTTGTAGGTATTGATGCATTCCCATAATTAACAGCTCCCTCTCATTTTTTATATAAATTTTTACAATCTTACCACATATGGAAAAGTTAATTCAAGTATCATCAACTTTTAACAAAAAAATAAACTGATTCACATTGCAAACGCTTGATACATCAATTGGAACACGTCGCGCAACTTTACCTTACTTTTTTATGTTATGCTTATTTTCATGCTTTATATTTAAGGAGGACATTTTTTTGAAGTTTTTAGCCAATAAAACCGTTGAATACTTAACCGGTTTTATCTTGATTTTAATCATGGTACAAGCCGCGTCACTTTTACATGATTCAGAAATTATTTTACCTGAAATCGCCGCGTTAACAGTTGGACTGTGGATTTACCACGAAGCCAATTGGTTAGATCGTTCGTTTAATCTTTTTTTGCTGCCTTCTGTCACCGCAATTATCGGTTTTGGCATCAATTTACTTGAGATTTCTTACACAATTAAAATCTGCCTAATGATCGCCATCATGGTCTTTCTATTAGTGGTAACCCGATCGGCACTGGCGCCTTCATTGGCTACAGGTCTCTTGCCAATCATCGTTAATGCGTCCAAATATTCATTCATCATTGCCATCATCATTTTCACTTTCATCGAGATGATTGTCGTTAAAGGCCGTAAACTCGATCAAAACTACGCAAAAAAAACAAACCTTAACTATCAGGCTATGCTTTTATTTCTCGTTTCTTCACTCATTTGGGTTGGTCTCGTGACGATTGCTGGAAAGCCTTTGATGGCCGCTATTCCACCGATTCTTGTCGTTTTTTTCGAGGTGCTACAAAAGCCGATGTATCCGGCAAAAATGGTGTTCAAACAGGTTACTGCCTTGACGCTTTCAGCAACGATCGGTGTTCTCGCCTGCATGGTAATCGATTCCAATGTTGTTGTCGCCTTAATCACTATGCCTCTCGTTTTTTGTATACTCCATCTTTTCAAAGTTAAAATTCCAGCCGCTTATGCCTTTCCATTGCTTGCAATGATTGTTCCACCGACTATCTTTAGCGTTCTCCCCGTGTCGTCCCTACTCGCTTCCATCTACTTTCTTGGAATCGCCTACCTTTATCACCGCTTTAAAAAGAAAAAAATGAATAAATAGAAACTAAACAAGTTAATCAGCCCTGAAAGAAAATAATAAATCTTAAAAAGTTGTTTACAAAATACTGTTTTATTTGCTTATAAATTTTGTAACCCATTTAAGGTCAAAAAAAGTAGTGCTAAATGTAAATTTAGCACTACTTTTTTAGTTAGGCGTTGACAATTGCCATAATTGCTTCTTCAAATGCAAGACACTTAGCTTGTGCTTTTTCATCAGTTTCAGCTTGCGTTCCCACGTAGAATTTAATTTTTGGTTCAGTCCCTGAAGGACGAATTGCAATCCAAGAACCATCTTCTAAGATATATTTCAACGCATTTGCAGTTGGTAATCCGATTTCTTCAGATGATCCATCAGCTAATTGCGCCATACCCGTTGTGAAGTCTTCTAATTTAGCGACTTTATAGCCAGCAAAATCTTTAGGTGCGTCATCACGGAAGATTGTCATTAAATCTTTGATTTTTTGAACACCTTCAATACCTTCAAACGTTAACGCTTTAGTATTTTCAGCGTAATAACCATATTCTTTAAATAAATCATCTAATCCATCTGACAATGTTTTATCAAATTGTTTGTAGTAAGCAGCTACTTCAGATAACATTACTAATGCTTGGATAGCATCTTTATCACGAACGAAAGGACGAATTAAGTAACCATAACTTTCTTCAAAACCAAACATAAAGGTATGTTCATTTGTTTCTTCATAGTTTTGAATTTGTTCCGCAATAAATTTGAATCCTGTTAAGACATTAATCATTTTAGCATGATGTGCTTCAGCAATCTTAGTTGCAAGTTCACTTGATACAATTGATTTAACGCCAACGGCATTAGCGGGTAAAGTTCCTGCTTCTTCGCTAGCAGTTAAAATATAATTGAACATTAGAGCAGCAATTTGATTACCTGTTAATAATTTATATTCACCATCAGTTTGACGTACAGCGACACCCATACGATCAGCATCTGGATCAACAGCGATTAATAAATCAGCATGTTCACGTCGACCCCATTTGATAGCTAAATCAAATGCTGGTGCGTCTTCTGGGTTAGGTAACTTGATTGTTGGGAATTCAGGATCACCTTCAGCTTGTTCAGGCACAATCTTAAATTGTTCAAATCCAGCTTGTTTCAAAGCACGTTCACCCAACATTTTACCTGTTCCATGAAGTGGTGTGAAAACAAGTTTCATTGAAGCACCAACTTCATCAACTAATTTTTGATTAATTGTCACTTTTTTAACTTCAGCAAGATACGCAGCGTCAACTTCTTCACCAATAATTTGGAGTGTTTTATCAGCTTTTAATACTGTCTCATCACCTACTTTAATGGCAAATAAATCATCAGCTTCGCGAACAAAACCAGTAATCATATCTGATTCTTTAGGTGGCATTTGGCCACCGTCTTCACCATAAATTTTATAGCCATTATATTGTTTAGGATTATGGCTAGCCGTTATCATAATTCCGGCGTAAGTAGCTAAATGGCGGACTGCAAACGATAATTCTGGTGTGGGACGTAAGCTTTCAAAAACAAAGCTTGGAATACCATGTGCGCCTAAAACTTTAGCTGATTCCATCGCAAATTCTTGTGATTGGTAACGCGAATCATAACTAATTGCGACACCGCGCATTTTAGTTGCATCATCTAACGTATCCATAAAGCGAGCTAATCCTTCAGTTGCTTGACGAATCGTGTAGATGTTCATCCGGTTAATACCAGGACCCATCAAGCCACGCATACCAGCAGTTCCAAATTCCATTGGTTGGTAAAAAGATTCTTTTAAATCTTCTTGATTATTTTTAAGCGAAACAATCTGATTTTTTAATGTTGCGTCTAGTGTTTCTTCATTTAACCAAGTTAAATAATTATCTTCCCAAGTCAAAATATCACTCCCATTCATATAATATTACTATTATACAATAAATGCGCTTACTATTCAGGATAATAAAAAAGATATCAGAATAATTCTGATATCTTTCTTCCAGCAAGTCGCTCACGTTCAATTCCTGATTTAATTACCTTTTCCAAAATATGCTCAAATTGCTTAATTTCTTCTTCACTAAGCACCGATATACTTTCATCATTAACGACTGTAATTCTATCAAAAATATCTTGATAATTATTAATCGCTTTTGCTGTAGGATAAAGTTCAGTCCGTCGTTTATCTGCGGACGACATTTTTTTTTCAAGCCAACCATCTTTAATTAATTTTGAGATAGCACGTGTCACAACACTGTGATCCCGATAAATATTTTGGATTAGCTCATCCTGACTAACGCCAGGTGACTCACAAACTAACAACACGTAAAAAAAGTTACTCTCAGAAAGTTCAAACCCTTTTAACGTATCATTTATTCTTAATCGAATCATTCTGTTGTAAATTGTTGTTAATTTCTCAACTTCATGTGTATCGTAAAAAGAATTTCCATTCATATTTTGCATCTCAAAACTCCTTAAGCTTTACTTGTTTTTCTGAAATAGATTAGTCCAACTAGTCCAATTACAATTGAGACAACCATGATAAAGATCATTGAATATTTGTATCCAACAACAAATGATGCAGGAATACTAGCAATAACAATAATAACGGTATTAAATAATGAACCACTAACTTGTCTTAATGTATTCGTTAATGTTGTTGCATGATTTATTTCCATTGGATTTAAATCTTTTAAAGATTCTGTTGTTGCTGGAGCCATAATAGCACCAACCCCTGTTAATCGAATAGCGTAAGTAACAACTGATAACCAAACAGGAAATTCAATTGTTAAGAATAACATTGGTAGTACTGAAATCATCAACATCAAAAAGCCAAATATAAATATTTTTTTATAACCGTATTGATCATAAAGGTTACCAACAATAGGTGAAATAATAGCATTAATTGCAGCACCCGGTAACATAATTAATCCAGCAGTCATTCCTGATAAATGTTGATTATTTTCTAAGAACATTGGCATAACTAATTCTGTTGCCATTAAAATACCAAAAACTAACATAATTAATGCAATCATAGTTGAGAATGAACGTACTTTGAAAATTCGAATATTTAAAAATGGTTCTTTTAAAGCTAATTGACGACGGCCAAAATAGATTAATGCTAAAACACCAATCACAATAAGGACAAGTGCAACTAATAATTGGTCTCCAATAATTGAAATACCAATTAAAATTGTAGCAAGTCCAACTAGTGATAAGAAGAATGATTTAAAATCAATTTTAACATCTGTCTTTTCTGAATAGTTAGGTAAAATACAAACCCCAACAATTAATAAAATTAACATGATTGGAATAATGAAAATAAATAATGCTCTCCATGGTAAAAATGTAATCATAATACCTGATAAAGTTGGTCCAATTGCTGGAGCAGCTGAGATAACAAGCATAGCAAGTCCCATTACAACGCCACGGCGTTCAATTGGGTTAATTGCAATGACACTAATCATCGTAAATGTAGTCAATACGCCACCGGCAGCAGCTTGGATTAAGCGACCAATTAAGATTGCCCAAAAATTAGCGCCACTTGATGCAACGATACTTCCGATTAAAAAGACAACCATAATACCGACAAATATTTGTCTTGTTGAATATTTTTCATATAAAATTGCTGATAATGGTGTCGAAATTCCGACCATTAAAACATAACCCGTCGTTAACCATTGTGCGGTTGCAAGGTTAACATTTAAAACGGTGATTAATTTTGGTAATGCTGTAATCATCAATGTTTGATTTAATAAAGCGGCAAAAGTCGCAATTAATAAAACAGCACCAATTGTGTTTCTTTTTTTGTTTGTCATTCTAACTCTCTTCTCACTTAAATTTACGCATATGTTTAATTTTTTTCATAAGCGGATTAGATTATTATAATGTTCACATGCACATAAAGTCAAGTAAATAAAAAAATAAGCCTCAAAAGGCTTATTCTATAATTTAACTTAATTCTGCATCATTTAATGATTCAAGGTAACTAAATGTTTGTTGTCCAGCAATACCACCGTCACCAACTGCAGTTGTAATTTGACGCAATTCTTTCTTACGCACATCACCAACTGCGAAAATACCTGGTACATTTGTTAGCATATTTTCGTCAGTTGGAATCCAACCATAATCGTCAGTAATTCCAAGCTTTGTGAATGCTGTTGTCATTGGTTTAACACCAACATAAATGAAGACACCACTAGCAGGAATTTCAGATGTTTCACCTGTTTTATTATTCGTTACTTTAACGCCAGTTACTTTACGATCGTCACCAACAATCTCTGTGACATTAGTATCCCAAACAAAAGATATTTTATCATCCGCAAAGGCACGATCTTGTAAGATTTTTTGAGCGCGTAATTTGTCACGACGATGAATTACCGTCACTTTTGAAGCTAATTTTGATAAATAAGAACCTTCTTCGATTGCTGAATCACCGCCACCGATAACGATGACTTCACGATTTTTGAAGAAAGCACCATCACAGACTGCACAGTAAGATACACCTCGGCCACTAAAGGTATCTTCGCCTTCAGCACCCAATTTTTTGTATTCTGATCCAGTTGCGATAATTAAAGCTTTTGTTTCAAAAACATCATTATCTGTTGTGATGAGTTTAGTATCGCCTTCAATTGTAATATCGGTTACACTACCGTATGCATATTCTGCACCAAATTGTGTCGAACTTTCGTACATTTCTTTTGCTAAATCAGGGCCTAAGATTGATTTAAATCCAGGATAATTTTCAACTTCAGCCGTATTGTTCATTTGGCCACCATAAATCCCACGATCAATCATTAAAACCGATAGATTTGCACGTGATGCATAGAGTGCGGCAGTCATTCCACCGGGCCCAGCACCAATCACAACAACATCATATTTTTTTGTCATTAGTTCAACCTTCTTTCTTTTAGTAAGTAATTCAACAATACCCTATGTTACTTTTTTTGTCTATTTAATTGCTTTAACATCAAAAACAGGTCCCAAGTGAGTTGAACTTGAAACCTGCTTTACTGTAAGAATTAGGCTACTTATTTTTTGCTGTATCTTCTGCAATTAATTTTGCGCCTAAAGTCTTCAAATATTCTTTTAATTCATCTTTAACTTCTTTATGTTTCAAACCATACTCAATACTTGTTTTTAAGTAGCCAAATTTATAGCCAACATCGTATCGGGTTCCTTTAAATTCATGAGCGAAAACACGTTGCACCTTGTTCAATGCATCGATGGCATCCGTTAATTGAATTTCATTACCAGCACCTGGTTTTTGATGTTCTAAGATACCAAAAATTTCAGGTGTTAATAAGTAACGTCCAATAATAGCCAAGTCACTAGGTGCTTCTTCAGGTGTAGGTTTTTCAACAAAGTTTTTAACATTGAATAATCCAGGTTTAACTTCTAATTCAGGATTAATCACACCGTATTTTGAAACTTCTTCATGAGGGACTTTCATCACCGCTAAAGTTGAAGCATGTGTCTCATCAAAGCGATTCATGAGTTGACGCGTTAATGGTACTTTATCTTCCATTAAATCATCGCCTAACATGACAACAAAAGGTTCATCCCCAACAAAGTCTTTAGCCATTAAAACGGCATCGCCAAGACCTCGTGGATGAGATTGACGAACAAAATACAAATTAATATCCGTTGTTTCTTCAACTAATTTTAATAATTCGTCTTTATGCTTTGCAGCTAAATTCGCTTCCAGTTCTGGCACCGAATCAAAATGATCTTCAATTGGTCGCTTACCTTTACCCGTAACAATCAAAATATCTTCAATACCCGATTGACGCGCCTCTTCAACAATAAATTGAATCGTTGGTTTATCAACAATTGGGAGCATTTCTTTTGCCATCGCTTTAGTTGCTGGTAAGAAACGAGTCCCTAGTCCAGCAGCCGGAATAATGGCTTTTTTAACTTTTTGCATAGTCTAATCCCCTTTTATTCTGCTAATTCAGATTTACCTTCACGATTGATCAAAGCTTCAATCACTGATTTAATTTCTTTATTATTGTATAAAACGTCATAAATTGCATTTGTGATTGGCATATCAATTCCTTGTTGTTGTGCTAATTCATAAGCAGCCTTAGCAGTACCAACACCTTCGATAACCATACCCATATCAGCAACAACAGCATCTAATGATTTACCTTGACCTAATTGGTCTCCAGCACGCCAGTTACGTGAATGAACACTTGTAGCTGTAACGATTAAATCACCAACACCAGAAAGTCCCATAAAGGTTAATTGGTTAGCACCAAATGATGTCCCTAAACGAGCAATTTCAGCTAATCCACGTGTAATCAAAGCTGCTTTAGCGTTATCGCCATAGCCCATACCATGAAGCATACCAGCACCAACGGCGATAATATTCTTCATAGCTGCGCCCATTTCAACACCGATAACATCGTTATTTGTGTAGATTCTTAAGAATTTATTCATAAAGAGATCTTGAACAAAACTTGCAGCTTCAGGATCAGTACTTGCTGAAACAATTGTTGTTAAATCACGATTTGCAACTTCTTCAGCATGACTTGGGCCAGAGAAGACAACAACACTACCACGAATGTCAGCAGGAATTTCTTCTTCAATAACTTCTGAAATACGTTTGTGTGTGACTTGTTCTAGTCCTTTACTTGCATGAATAATAATTGGTTTGTTACCTGTTTCTTCTAAAATTGCTGCTACTTGTTTAGCAACAATACGGCTTGCTTTTGTTGGAACAACAAATAAAATAGCGTCAACTTGATCCAAAGCTTCTTTTAAATCTTCATATGCATGTAGGTCTTTAGAATAAGTGTAATCTTCCAAGTAATGCTTATTTGTATGGAACTCATTCATTTCTGCTACTTGTGCTGGAACATTTGACCAAAGTCTGATGTCATGACCATTTTCAGTTAGGATATCGGCAAGGATACTACCCCAAGAACCGGCGCCTAATACTGCTACTTTTTTTGTCATTATATAATCTCCTTCAAAATTTATTCATTCTAATCATACCAAATTTTACCTCTAATAGCATTAACTATGAGAAATTTTTATTTCAATTGTCCGTCTAAATACCATTGATTTTGCGGTTCCCAATATCTTCTCAATAATAACCAACTAATTGATCCAATAAAAATCACTAATGAGAGAAGTTGAGAAACACGAATTGTTGAAAATAACATTAAGCTATCTGTTCTCATTCCTTCGATAAAGAAACGACCAAATGAATACCAAGTTAGATATGCAAATAGTATTTCTCCACGTTTGAAAAGGTGTACTCGATGTCTCAAGGCAATTAATATTAAGAATCCAACAAAACTCCACAATGATTCGTATAGAAATGTTGGCTTATAGTAGGTGCCATTGATGTTCATTTGGTTAATAATAAATTCAGGTAAATGTAAATTTTGCAATGCCTCTAACGTCGTTTTTCCACCATGGGCTTCTTGGTTCATAAAATTACCCCAACGGCCGATTGATTGCGCAAGTAGCACAAGTGGTGCCGCTAGATCAAACATTAACCATGCTGACAAATGGCGACGCTGACAGAAAATAATCACTGTAATAATTGCGCCTATTAACCCACCATAGATAGCAATACCACCATCCCAAATTCGATAAACTTCACTGAGATGTTGAGCGTAATAAGACCACTCGAACACAACGTAATAGAGTCGCGCAGAAACAATTGAAATTGGCAACGCCCATAGAACCATATCATATATGGTATCTTCATTTATTCCTATTTTTTTGCCTTCAAGAATGGCTAAAATAACTGCTAGAATTACTGCACTCGCAATTATTACACCATACCAACGAACTTCAATAGGTCCTAATTTAACTGCGATGGGATTCAACGCACCTAATAAATAATTCAATTTACTCTCGTCCAATCCTTAATCTTTTTTTGAATTTGTTTGGATTAAGCCATTTAGATTAGCTTCAAATGCTTTAGTAGCATCATAACCCATTGTTTTTGCACGGAAGTTCATTGCTGCGACTTCAATGATAATGGCCAAATTACGTCCTGTTTTAACAGGTACAGAAATTTTTGGCACATTCACATTGAATATTTTAACAAATTCATCATTATTACCTAATCGATCAAATTGTTTATCAGGAGTCCAGTTTTCTAGATGAATAATTAGTGAAATATCAGTGTCATTACGGACAGCTCCTGCACCAAACAAGTTCATGATATCGATAATACCGATACCTCGAATTTCAAGTAAATGTTTTAAAATTGCAGGTGCCTCACCAACAAGTGTCTCCTCATCTTGTTGGAAAACATCAACACGATCATCTGCAATTAACCGATGTCCACGTCTAATTAATTCAAGCGCTGTTTCTGATTTACCAACACCAGAATCACCTGTAATCATGACCCCAAGACCATAAATATCAACTAAAACACCATGTATTGACTGGCGTTCAGCTAATTTAGCTTCCAAAAAGTTAACCATATTAGAAGATAGACGTGACGTTGTTAGTTTTGAAATTAGAACTGGAATATGTCTTTCTTTGACGATAGCTAATAATTCTAGCGGCACATCCAAATCATTTGAAACAACAAAACATGGTGTTTGTTCTGTTGCTAATTGATTCATCACATTCTGCCTATCTTCAGGAGTCAGTCCATTTGCATAAGCATGTTCTGTCATCCCAAATAATTGAATACGTTCTTTCGGATAAAAATTAAAATACCCGGTTAATTCTAGACCAGGACGTGAAATATCACTTGTTGTAATTTTTTTATCATCCAAGTATTCTTTCCCAATTAAAACAGTTAATCCCATTGCATCTACTAAATTTCTAACTGAAACTTCATTGGCCATCTTAATGCCCCCTATTGTCTATTTCTAATAAAGTAATTTGTTACGATTGTATTAGCAATACTCATCACAATTGAGATGATAAATGCCGCCCAAAAGCTCGAAAATTTAAATTCATTACCCACAAAAAATGACGTCATTTGTAACATAAATGCATTTATAATCAGATAGAAAAATCCTAAACTGAAAATAGTTACCGGCAGTGATAAAATCACTAAAAACGGTTTAACTAGCATATTTAGTACGGCCAGTACAAAACTGGCGATTAATGCAACCCAGATACTTTTAACAAATAAAGTCTCTGGAAAAAAACCAGATATTGCCAAAAACAGTATGGCATTAATTAATACGCGCTGCCAAAATCCCATGAATCTTCACCTCATCATTAATATTATTTATCGTCTGTAACTTCTACATCTTTAATAATTTTACGGCCACTCTTACTTGATGAGCTAGTCCGTTGTCCAGTACTAGATGTAAACTGCTCAAAAGAACTAGTAAATGAACGTTTTTTCCCTGGTAAGCTAATTGCTAACAAGATATAGACAAGTATAAATACGCCTTTTGTTGCGAAGATTAGCATTAAAAATAAAAATCTAACGAGTGTTGGATTCCAATTTATATATTCGGCAAGTCCAGCTGCGACACCCGCGATAATTTTATTAGTTGATTTTGTGAATTTTTTATTTGTTTTCATTTTGTAGTTCCTCCATTCAGAATAATCTATCATTATTGTACTTCTTATCGTACTCATTTTACAATTTTAACGAGCGTTATTTACTTAAATTTTAACGTTTAAATTAAAAATAACTAACAATCGCGAAATTGTTAGTTATTAAATGAGTAGTGCCTTATTCATTTTCTTTTTCTAACTCTGATTTACCAGGATTCAATTCAGTGATTCGGCCATTTTTTAAATAAACAACCCATTCACACACATTTGTAACATAATCGCCAATTCGTTCTAGATAAGTGGCAACCATCAAATAGTCAGCACTTCCCACAACTGTTTCGGGATTCGTTTTCATTTCATGGATACACTGGTCATATATTGTCGTGAAATATTCATCAACTTCAAGATCTAAATTAGCAACTTTACGAGCTTTTTCGGCATCTTTTCTAATATAAGCTGTGAGGACTTCTTCAACCATCTTACGTGCGTGGTCGCCCATAATTCCGATCTCATCTTCAATCTCCGTTACCCTAGGATTGCCTTTAACACGAATCGTTGATCTCGCAATACTTACAGCGTGATCTCCCATTCGTTCTAAATCAGAAATAGCTTTTAAAACAGTCACAATATCTCTTAAATCACTTGTAACAGGTTGATACAATGCAATCATTTCTAACGTTTGTTTTTCTAACTTCATTTCGCGTTCATTAATTTTGTAATCGCCAACGATAACTTCATGGGCCAACTCTTTATCATGATTAATGAAAGCACGGACAGATTTATGAATGGCTTCACTAACCATCATACCCATTTCGCTAAATCTAATGTGTAGCTTTTCTTGTTCTTCATCAAAAAGTAATCGCATTATTTTGTCTCCCTTTCTTAACCGAATCGACCACTAATGTAGTCATCCGTTTCTTTTTGTACAGGCTGCGTAAATAATTTTTTAGTTGGTGCAACTTCAATTAAATTACCTTCTAAAAAGAAGGCAGTTCGATCTGAAATTCGAGAAGCTTGTTGTAAATTGTGAGTCACTATTATAATAGTATATTTTTCACGCAATTCTAGCAACATATTTTCAATTTTACTACTTGAACCAGGATCCAGAGCACTTGTTGGTTCATCCAGTAAAATGACCTCAGGTTCAACCGCTAAGACTCGAGCGATACAGACACGTTGTTGCTGTCCGCCAGATAACGCAAGCGCATTTTTACCCAAATCATCCTTTACATCATCCCAGACAGCAGCCTGTTTCAAGCTTTTTTCAACAGCTTCATCAAGGATTGCTTTATCTTTAACGCCAGCTAATCGCAAACCATATACAACATTTTCGTAAATTGAAAATGGAAATGGATTAGGTTGTTGGAAAACCATCCCAACATTTTTGCGTAATCTTACGGTATCCATTTTAGGACCGTAAATATCTTCATTTTTTAATTTAACTGTACCTGTAATGGTTACACCTGGAATTAAATCATTCATGCGATTTAACGTTCTTAAATATGTTGATTTACCACAACCAGATGGACCGATTAAAGCGGTAATCCCTTTTTCATTGAAATCAAGATTAATTCCTTTGAGGGCTTCTTTCTTACCATAATACAAATGAACATCATTTGTTTCAATTATTTTAGTCATTTGGCCTTTCCCCCTTAACCGAAGTTTCCTGAAACATAATCATCCGTTAGTTTAATTGTTGGTCGCGTAAAAATAGTTGTTGTTTTATCATATTCTACCGCATTTCCTGAATGGAAAAATGCTGTGTAATCTGAAATACGTGAAGCCTGTTGCATATTGTGTGTCACAATGACAATCGTGTACTTTTCTTTCAGTTCTAAAAGTGATTCTTCAACAATTCGACTTGAAATTGGATCTAACGCACTAGCTGGTTCATCTAACAATAAGATGTCAGGTTCCATAGCAATCGCTCTAGCGATACATAAACGTTGTTGTTGTCCACCAGACAATGATAACGCACTCACATTCAAATCATCTTTAACTTGATCCCAAAGTGCAGCTTGTTTAAGTGATTTTTCAACGCGTTCTTCAAGTAACTGCTTATCTTTCATCCCATGACGTTTCAAAGCAAACGTTATATTTTCATAAATTGATTTTGAAAATGGATTAGGTCGTTGAAATACCATTCCAATATGTTTTCTCATTTCATAAATATCAACATTATCTTTATTTATATCTAAATCACGGTAAATAATTTGTCCTGTTACATCAGCAATCCCATCATTCATACGATTCAACGATCTAAGATAAGTTGATTTACCAGAACCAGATGCCCCAATTAAAGCTGTAATTTTAAACCGTTCAAATTGTAAACTAACATCTCGAATTGCTTCATTAGAACCATAATGAACATGTAAATCTTTGGTTTCTAAAGCTATCTCATGTTTATCTTCATTGAAGGTCATAATTCTAGATTTTTCAGTTTTATTTTCTACCATATTCTTTGACCCCCTAATGATCTATTTACTTGATGTAATTTTACGATAAAGTGCTTTACCACCGAATCGAGCTAAGAAATTAAATAAAAGCACTGCGATAATTAAGACGGCTGATGCGCCTGCAGAAACAGCTGATGCATCAGGCATAATACCTTCTGAATTAATTTTCCAGATATGAACAGCTAATGTTTCAGCTGGACGCATTGGATTTAACGGACTCGCAATATTAGCTGGATTCCAGTTTGTAAAATCTAGTGCTGGCGCACTTTGACCAGCAGTATAAATTAACGCAGCTGCTTCACCAAAGATACGGCCGGCACTCAATATAACACCCGTTAAAATACCAGGTACTGCATCTGGAACAATAACTCTCGTAACGGTTTCCCAACGCGATAATCCTAACGAAAAGCCAGCCTCACGTTGTGAATATGGGATAGAACGTAATGACTCTTCGATTGATCTTGTTAATAAAGGTAAATTGAAGAACGTTAAGGCTAATGCACCTGATAAAATTGAAAAACCGAAATTATATTGGACAACGAAAATCAAAAACCCAAAAAGCCCAACAACAACTGAAGGTAATGAACTTAAAATTTCAACAGACGTTCTAATAACCGTCGTCACCCAATTATTTTTAGCGTATTCTGATAACCAAATACCCGCTCCCAATGAAATAGGGAAAGAAATCAATAATGTTAATAATAATAGATAGAAGGAATTAAACAATTGGATTCCTACTCCACCACCACTTGAAAATGATTTTGCGGGTGATGTTAAGAAATGCCAGCTGATATGTGGCACACCTCTAACCAATATATAGCCAAGTAAGGCCGCTAAAACAAGAACGACGAATCCGGCAATACCATATAAAATACTTGTTGCGATTTTATCTACTTTTTTAGGATTCATTATTTAAGCGCCCCTCTCTTACCAATTACTCTAACAACCATGTTAAAGAATAATGACATTAATAATAGAATTAAAGCAAGTGACCATAGCGCATTATTTTCTAATGAGCCCATGACAGTATTTCCAATTCCCATCGTCAAAATACTTGTTAAAGTTGATGATGGTGTAATTAAACTTGATGGCATCAATGATGCATTACCAATAACCATTTGAACGGCTAAGGCTTCACCAAAAGCTCGTGCCATACCAAAAACAACCGCTGTCATGATACCTGGTGTTGCTGCTCTTAGAATAACTTTATAAATTGTTTGCCAACGTGTTGCACCTAAGGCCAGTGAGGCTTCCCGGTAATAACGTGGGACAGATTTTAAAGTATCAACAGTCATTGACGTAACGGTTGGTAGAATCATAACAAATAACACAAATGTCCCAGATAAAATACCAAACCCTGTTCCACCAAAAATACTTCGAACAAATGGGACCACAACTGAAAGACCAATAAATCCATAAACAACTGAAGGAATACCAACTAATAATTCAGTTACCGGTTGTAAAATTCGGCTACCCGTATTTGGTGAAATTTCAACCATGAAAATAGCTGTTCCAATAGCGAAAGGTGTTGCAATTAATGCTGATAAAAAAGTGACAAAGAATGATCCAGAAATCATTGGTAAAGCCCCAACTTCTGGCTTACCTGCTTTATCAAGCGTTCCAGGGTTCCAACTCTTTCCTAATAAAAAATCTTTAATTGATACTTTATCAGTAAAGAACGTTGCTAATCCTTTTGAAGCAACGAAATAAAAGATAGCAAGAACAATAGCGACGATTAGTCCAATACAGAAATAAGTAATTATTTTACCGCGCATCTCTAGTTTAGATGCTTTTGATTTTTTGAGTAAACTTTCACGAATCGGATCCATAACTACATCCCCTTCTTAATTGGTGTTATTTTACCTTCAACCGAACGACTCACTTGCATCTGTGTTGTTGGAATATAACCTAATTTACTAACAACCTGTTTTTGAATTTTATTTGACATCATATAAGTTAAAAATTGTTTTGTTAATCCCGTGGGTTCACCATTCGTATACATATGTTCGTATGACCAGATTTTCCATTTATTTGAGGCAACATTACTTTCAGTTGGTTTAACTTTATCAACAGAAAGTACATCGACCGTTTTATCAACGTATGAGAAAGCCATATAACTTATTGCACCAGGTGTCGATCCGACAATTTGTCGAACCATTCCCGTTGAATCTTGTTCCTGTGCATCTTTACTTTGCTTACCTTCTAATCCCCATTTTTCAAATGTTAATCGTGTTCCCGAACCAGATGCACGATTTAAAAGGACAATTGGTAAATCATTGCCACCTAGTTGCTTCCAATTTGTTAATTTACCAGTAAAAATATCTATAAGTTGTTTTTTTG
Organism: Dellaglioa sp. CoH-55-MRSF-8; assembly: GCF_056782195.1. The sequence continues at coordinate 186,468 of NZ_JBXAYH010000003.1, read as the reverse complement.
AGACGTTTTTAACGCCCACACCATTATTCACAACTGGCGTAATTCCAACAACGGCAACTTGATGGTCTACAAGTTTACTTGCCTTAATGCCTGATTTTTCTTCAGCAAAAACATCTGAGTTACCAATGCTAACGGCTTTTTCTTGAACTTGACTCAATCCTGTTCCGGATCCGCCACCTTGAACATTAACAAAGACGCCAACATTTTCAGTCCCGTATTCTTCACCAGCTGCCTCAACTAAAGGTTGTAAAGCTGTAGATCCAACAATTGTAATCGATTTTCCTGAATTTGATTGTGTCTCACATCCCGTTAAAGTTAATAACATGATGGATAAAATTCCACCAATCATTACTAAAGATCCCTTTTTCATAGTAACTTCCTCCATAAATATCGATATTTAACTTATACATTAAGTTTATATTTTTAATGTAAAGGTCCTGTGGGGGTATTGTAAAGATTGTGTAAAGGTTACAACAAAAAAAGCCATAACATGACGTTATGACTTCAATCGTTATTTTAATTCTGGAGCATCAGTTTTGAATAAACTTTCGGTAGATACCCCACCGTGTTGTTCAATTAAACTGGTTTTTTCTTTCTCTTGTGCTTTTTTCAAAGTTTCAAGAGCGTCACTTTTCTTGTAATTATAGTCAGATTTATTTACTTTAGTGAAATTACTTGGTGCGTAGAATCTTAATAGATCACCCGTAATAACTTCATCTGATAATGATAATGACGTTGTAACATGTTTTAATTCTTTGTTATAAACTTTTTGTTGTGCTGCCGTTAGTTTTTCGATTTCTTTACCAGTCTTAGTGTTATACGTGGTATTTCCAACTTTTGTAAAGGTTGGTGAAACGAAATCACCATTTCTAAAGGCAACCGTTTGGTTACGATTTTTCGATAATAAATCATTACCAAATTGAACCGTATCGGTATTCTTAACGCCTAATAGATCAAGTAAAGTTGGTAGCACATCAATTTCACCACCATAAGTATGATTAATACCGCCCTTAAGGCCATTCATATGAATCATAAATGGTACCTTTTGGAACATCGTTAAATCATAACTTGTTACTTTGTCTTTACCTAAAAGCTGTGCAATAGCTTTCGGATGATTATTAGAGATACCATAGTGATCACCATACATCACAATCATACTGTCCTTATACAAGCCACTCTTCTTCAAGTAACTAACGAATTCTCCGAATGATTGATCAAGATATTTAGATGTTTGAACATAACCATCAACCGTACTATCGTCTGTATCCGTCTTTTTGATTGACGTATTCGCACTATCTAAATCATATGGATAATGGTTAGTTAGTGTGATGAGTTTAGCATAAAAAGGTTGGGGTAATTGTTCAATATACTTAACCGATTGCTTCAAGAAAATCTTATCTTTCATCCCATAACCAACTTTATAGTTAGCTTTGACATCATAATAAGGTTCACTGAAGAAATACTGGTAACCAAATGATTTATAAGTATTATTACGATTCCAGAAACTACCCACGTCACCATGGAAAGCTGCTGTAGAGTAGCCTTTTTGATCAAGAATAGCGGGTGCTGCTTGGAATGTATTTTGTGTGCCATAAGTCGTCATCGCTGAACCAGATGGTAACCCATAAAGGGATGCTTCCAACATCATTTCAGCATCAGACGTTTTACCTTGTCCAACTTGATTAAAGAAATTATCAAATGATAATGTATTTTGATCATGATAATATTTATTAATGTTAGGCGTAACTTGTTGCCCATCCCATTTATAATCGATCATGAACTGTTGGAAACTTTCTAGATGAATCACAAAAACATTTTTACCCTTCGCTTTTCCATAATACTTTATATTTGAATTAGAACGATTTTTATCCAAATACTTTAGAACTTTATCCATATCTTTAGCAGTGGCATTTTTACGTGTCGCACTTTCTTTTTGCGTTTGATAAACATTATATCCCGCATAGAAATTCAAGCCTAAATATTTAACAATATAGTTATTATCAAAAGTTCTTGTCAATAATTGAGAACGATCCTTTTCAGCTAAACCTAAGTTCCCTAAAGCTAAAAGTACAGATGCAATAGTCAGGATAAAAGCATAACGCTTTTTAATTGGGTTATAGTCAATTTTGACTAATTTAAAGACAAGAATCAAAATTAAAATAATAATATCGATATAAACAAAGAAATCAGTTGGTCGTAAAATACCGGCAATTCCCTTGTCTAGATTATTAGCTACTGAACCTGAATTTTTGATAATTCCTAGTGAAAGAAAATCTGAAAACTCACGATAATAAACCATATTTGCAAAAAGCCATGATGTTTGAATAAAATCAACAATCAGCAAAATCCAATATGATTTTTTACCCTTAAAGTAGATTGCAATTCCAAATAATAATAACGCTGTTGGTATTGGATTAATATAAAGTAAAAATTGTTGCATGCTACCTGTTGCACCTAATGTAAATTTGGTTTCATAAGCAACAACTGTTTTGGCCCAAAATAAAACGAGCGTCAAGAGGAGGAATCCCCATCTTGAGCTCAATTTATCCTGAACATATTTTAAAGTTGACCGCATCTTAGTGCCTCCATTTTTTAAGATCAGTTTTCGAGAACACGAAAATGTCTTTCAATCTATGTTTCAGTTATTGATTAACTAAATAGTAAGTCGTAAACTTCCATTGCAATTAAATCAATATCATCGAAAGGAAATTTAGTATGGTTACTTAAATCTTCTAACGTATATGCTTTCATATCTGGATCATATTCAACGATTCCCTTTTCAACACCTTCACGTTCGAAGTGTCTTGTTTGGATTTCGCCGTTATCTTCTTTTTGCATAGCCTCTAAGCGACTAATGATTGCTACTAACTGAGAATTTTTCATAGTTGTTCCCCTTTCAATATCATAGTTAATAATACCAAATTTTCTATACATTTACACCTGATTAAGCAGATTATAATCGTTTCTTAACTTGTTTTTATGCTAAACTGTTAGTTATTAGACTTGGAGGCATAAAAATGAGCTTATTTAGAAAAGATTTGAACGATCAAGTATTTAAAATAGAGGTCTCAGATATTCGTCAATTTGATGATGAAGTGAGCCAAATTCCTGATATGATTAAATTAACAATGGGTGAACCAGATTTTAATACACCCGATCATGTTAAAGCAGCTGCCATCGAAGCCATTCATGAAAATTACTCACATTATATGGGTATGGCTGGTGATATTGAGTTACGTGAAGCTGCCAGTGAATTTTTTAATGAAAAATATGACGTTACTTATGATGCACAATCTGAAATTCTAGTTACAGTTGGTGCAACTGAAGCCATCGCAACTGCCTTACAGACTATCTTCAACCCCGGCGATGCCGTTCTTGTCCCAACGCCACTCTACCCTGGCTATATGCCACTGATTACTTTAAATCGGGTTAAACCAATTTTTATCAACACACGTGATAATAACTTTAGATTAACACCTGAGATGATTAATCAAGCTGTTAAAGATAATCCAAATGAAAATATTAAAGGTATTATCCTAATTAATCCAAGTAATCCAACTGGTATTTCTTGGACCGAAGATGAAGTTATTGCGATAACTGATGAAATTAGAAAGCAAAAATTATGGGCAATTAGTGATGAAATTTATAGTGAATTAACTTATGATCATGAACATGTCTCAATTGCAAAATATATCCGTGACCAAACTGTCCTAATTAATGGTTTATCAAAATCGCATGCCATGACTGGCTGGCGCATTGGATTCTTGCTTGCTCCCAAAGCGATGACTGATGAATTAAAAAAAGTTCATCAATACTTAGTAACCTCTGCAACAAGTGTTTCTCAACGTGCTGGAATTGCTGCCTTACGTGACGGTAAAGACGATGGTCGCATAATGAATGTTGAATATAAAAAACGCCGTGATTTCGTTATGGCTGAAATGAAAAAAATGCATTTTGAAATGGCACAACCTAGTGGCGCTTTTTATATTTTCGCAAAAATTCCTGCAGGATATAACCAAGATTCTATGGCATTCTGTAAAGAACTAGCTTTTAATAATAAACTTGCCTTAATTCCAGGAACTGCTTTTGGTGATTCTGGTCAAGGTTACGTTCGCTTAAGTTACGCTTCTAGTATGGAGAATTTAGTGCTTGGGATGGAACGTTTGAATGACTACATGACACAAAATAAATAAAAATACGGCGTTATTTCTTTATACTTACTTTTTGTAAGCATATATTTAGGCTAATTATATTTCCTCTGATATTATATTCAAATAAATAAAGGAGGAATTCAAATGGTACAAGCAATTACAGATGAAAATTTCAAAACAGTTACAGATTCAGGTATAACATTGACGGATTTTTGGGCAACATGGTGTGGCCCTTGCAAAATGCAATCACCAGCAATTGAGGAATTAGAACAAGAAATAGGTGACAAGGTTAAATTTGCTAAAATGGATGTTGACCAAAATCCTAAAACAGCTGACGATTTTGGTATCATGGGAATTCCCACATTAATGATTAAAAAAGATGGCGAAGTTGTTGATACACTCGTCGGTTATCATTCAAAAGAGCAAGTTAAAGACGCTTTATCACAATATATTTAACGATTTTGAAAAGCTAACTAATAAAAGCATTGTCATTTGACAGTGCTTTTTTGTCGTTATTTTGAATAGTAATAAACTGATTAGCGATTTTAGTATTGCTTAAAGAAACACGTTCTTCTCCTTATAAAACACAAAAAAAACCATTGCCAATAATAGAAAATCTATCATCAGCAATGGTTACTATCATATTTCATTTATTTAATCTTCAATTCCAACTTCTTCTACCTTATCTGGTTTAACAACTAAAGCAAACATTCCCGCAAATAGTCCAACATAGTAAGTTAAAATACGCCATAACAACATGGCTAAAATCAATTTACTGTGACTGGTCATGAAACTAGAAAAGACAATCGCGAAGCTATATTCTGCACCACCAGTTCCCCCCGGAATTGGGAAAAGTGAAATTACCATGACAATAAGCACATGAAGTGCTGTAATCATAATCACATTCACTGATGTGTATCCCAATGACAACATAATAAAGTATGGAATTAAATAGTAAAACGCGAGTTGGAAGAATGTTAATACAAAAACGTGAAAAATCATTTTCTTTTCATTCTTCATACGTAAACTCTCTTTATGGAAGTTTTCAATTTTTGAATAAATACTTGTATTCCAGCGATCAAAACGATCCCCTTTAACGAATAACTTAACAACTAGCATACAAACATACACTAATTTTTTAGTGAATCCATACCAATACATGATCATTAACAAAGCAGTAATCACAGCTAAATGAATCACAAATCCAAAAATCACGAATACCATTAGATAATTAACTTTATCTTGAATGTATTGAAACCCAATTAGTAAACAAACAATAAAATTAATAACAATCATTGCCTGGTAAACGACAAATTTCATTAATAAAATGGAACTTGCACGACCAGCGTCCACACCTGACTGAGCCATCGCAAACAATTGTGCAGGTTGTCCACCTGTTGAAAAAGGTGTGATTCCATTAAATAATTGTTCAATCAGTGGAATACGAATTGCATTCTTAAATGTAAATTTTTTATGTTGCCCTATCATGAACCGTTGAACAACAAATGCTTCAATGACAAAGTACATACAGATACAAAATACTGCTACTAATAACCACCATATATTAATATTAACTAAAGCTTTAACGAGCGACTGAATTGATACATTTTTTAAAGAATAAGCGAATATCCCCATCCCAATTATAACCATTAACGTCAATAAACCTATGTTTTTTCGAGTCATCTTTTAGCCCTCTTTGCTCTGGTCCAAGTAAAATTGATGCCAAATTTCAGCCAATCTATCCTCAGAATAGTATGCTGATGCCTGATCTGCTTTGTCATGCAAAACTGATAACGCATTGGGATCTTCTTTTAATTTTCTCAATTTAATTTGCATACCATTAACATCTGTCGCGGCATCATAATAGCCCTCAATAACCGCTTTATAAAGATCTAAATCGCGCAATAATACAGGTGTCCCACAACTAAATGCTTCTAATACTGACATTGGAAACAATTCATTGAAAGATGGCAGTAAGAAAAGGTTAGCAATATTGTAATAATTTACTAGAGCTTCTCGATCAATAATCCCAGTAAACGTTAAATTACTAGGCGGATTATCAACTACTTTTTTTAATTCAGCATAACCGTCAGTTAACTTACCAAATGAAAAGCCACCGGCCCAAATAAATTGGATATCAGGATTTTGCTTAGCTAACTTAATAAAATCGGGCACACCTTTTCTTTCTTGAACTTGACCATCACCAAAAACAACAAATTTATCGGCTGGAATACCTAACGCATCTCTAAAAGCTTGTTTTTCTTCCACGGTTTTTTCATAAAAAACTTTTTTTGAAACAAAATTAGGAATATACGTGACGCGTTCTTTTGGAATCTTAAACGCTTCAAGTTTTGGAATAAAACTTGGATTAACCACGACAATATGATCCATTCGTTTATAAAAAGCAATTACATACCAATAAAAAATGGCTTTAAAAGGTTGTGGAATTTTAACACTTCCCTCAAGTGTTTCTGGTAAAAAATGGACATAGCCAATTTTTTTACCTCTACCTGGCATAAAAGTCGAAAGGTAATAAGGAAAATTGATGGTATGGTAATGACTAATATCTGAGCGACTATATTTATTCACACTAATTTTGAATTCAGTTGGAAAGCGTTCTTTGAGCAACTTCATCATTTCGGTATATGCGCTACCGACCCCTTGTCCTTTAACCGAATTGGCCGCAGAAAACATGTTAATTAATAGCATGGTTGAAACTCCTTTGAAAATAAATTCGTTTATAGATGACTGATTTCGTCATCCTCTTCTTCTATTTCAACATAATGAATTTGAGCATCTTGGTAAAATTCAGCAACTTTTGATCCAAATGTTGCCGCTGAAATTTCTTTTAACTTTTCTAATCTTGGCTCTGGATCAACTTCTTCATGACATCTATTTAAGTAATCAATAATATCAGTCACCATTTCAGTTTCAGATGAAAAAGTTTTACCAACTTCTGGTTTTTCCATTAACTCGTCAGTATATTTACCCGTTTTAGCAATAACCGGTGTTCCAGCAGCTAAAGCTTCGATAAACGTCAATCCTTGAGATTCTGTTACTGATGCAGACACAAATAAATCTGCTAACTGATAAAAATGGAATACCTCATCATTATCAACTTCACCAATAAATCTGACGTTGTCCTTTAAATTTAAACTTTCTGTTTGCTCTTCAAGGGTTTCACGTGCCGGACCATCCCCTACAATCAAGAGTAAAACATTCGGTACTTTTTTAATTATCGCTGGCATACCATCAATAATTTCTTGTGTATTCTTTTCAAATGCCAATCGACTTAACGCAAGCATGACTGGTTGATCTTCAGAAATGTCTAATTTAGAACGATAATCTTCTGTTTCAATTTGTTCAAATTGAGAAATGTCTACCCCTGTAGGGATAACTCGTATTTCTGATTTCACACCATACTTCTGTAGCAACGTCTGAACGCGTGTACTTGGTGCGATAATCCCGCTCATATGGAATGCAAATGTTTTTGTCATTTGCTTAACATGGTATGGTTTCAATAACTTACCATTGGCAATGTAATGTAAATAATCTTCATACATTGTATGATAGGTATGTAAACAAGGAACTTTTAAATTTCTTGCAACAAATTTACCAATCCAGCCCATAGAAAATTCAGTCTGTGTATGAATAACGTCTAAATTTAGTTCTTTTGCCACTTGGTAAGCTTGAAATAAGCCTCTAACAGCAATTCTTCTATCTGTAAAAGAAACAAATGGAATACTAGAGAATCTAAAAATATTACGTTCATATACTGTCTTATCAACATGTGGGTCAGTCGTCGTAAAGATATAGACGGTATGTCCCTCTTTTTCGAGCTCGTTTCTTAGTGTTTTTATTGAAGTCGCCACACCGCTCACTTGTGGAAAATATGTATCTGTAAAAATTCCAATATTCACGATAAGGTCCCCTTGTCTATTCTAATATAATAGTTTTAATTATATTGGTTTCTCACCCGTTATGCAATAAAAGTAGACTATTCTCATCTATTCCCAATTAAACACAAAAAAACTGATAATCGAAATTACCAGTTTTTTTGTGTTTAATTTATTTCATGTAAGATTCAACTAATGCAATAACTTCTTCATTAGTTTCACAGTCAGAAACAGCTTTATCAGCTAATTCCTTCATTTTTGTTGTATCTAATTTTTTCATTAAACTACGTGTTTTAAGAATTGACGAAGCACTCATTGAGAATTCATCAAGTCCCATTCCAGCTAAAATAGGTACGGCAATTTGATCGCCGGCCATTTCGCCACACATACCTGCCCACTTACCTTCTTTATGAGCCGAATCAATTACCATTTTAATCAAACGTAAAATTGATGGGTTATAAGGTTGGTAAAGGTATGACACTTGTTCATTACCTCGATCAGCAGCCATTGAATATTGAATTAAATCATTTGTACCAATACTAAAGAAATCAGCATACTTAGCCAAATGATCACCGTTCATAACAGCAGCAGGAATTTCCATCATCATACCGACTTCAAGTTTATCTGCTACTGGTACACCAGCGTCAATTAACTTAGTACGTTCTTCAGTATAGATAGCTTTTGCTGATTTAAATTCATCAACAGTTGCAATCATAGGGAACATAATTGCTAATTGTCCATAATGAGAAGCTCTAAGTAGAGCACGAAGTTGTGTTCTGAAAATATCTTGACGATCCAAACTAATACGGATTGCGCGATATCCTAAGAACGGATTCATTTCCTCTGGTAATGGCAAGTAAGGTAATTCCTTATCGCCTCCAATATCCATTGTTCTTACAACTACTTGTTTACCATTCATACCTTCAACTGCAGCTTTATAAGCTTTAAATTGATCATCTTCTGAAGGTAATTCACTAGCATCCATGTATAAGAATTCTGAACGGAATAAACCAACTGCTTCAGCACCATTATCTACTGCACCCTCAACATCCTTAGGTGTACCGATATTAGCAGCTAAATCAAAATGTACGCCATCAGCAGTAACTGTTTTAGCGTCTTTTAGTTCTTCCCATTCAGCTTTTTGATCAGAAAAAGCTTTTGCTTTTGCTTCATATGTTGAAATTTCTTCAGCAGTAGGATTGATAATTCCGTCACCATTGATACCATCAACAATAACCATATCACCTTCTGAGATTGCAGTCGTTGGATCACCAGCGCCTACAACAGCAGGAATTTCAAGCGTACGAGACATAATAGCAGAATGAGAAGTACGTCCACCAACATCAGTAATAAATCCTTTAACAAATTTACGATTTAATTGGGCTGTATCCGATGGTGTTAAATCATGTGCAACGACCACAACTTCTTGATCGATAAGAGCAGGATTAGGAATTGTAACTCCTAATAAATGACTCATTACACGTTTCGTAACATCACGAATATCGCCTGCACGTTCTTGCATATAAGCATTATCAGTCATATCTTCAAACATTGAAATGAACATATCTGTGACATCCTTCAATGCTGCTTCAGCGTTGACCTTATCATTTTTGATTTTATCGCCAATGTTGCCCATAAGTTCAGGATCTGAAAGGATTGTCAAATGAGCTTCAAAAACCTCGGCTTCTTCTGCGCCGAGGTTTTCTGCAGCTTTTTGTTTGATTAGTTTCAAATCTTCACTTGATGCTGCAACAGCAGCATCAAGGCGTTTGATTTCTGACTCTGGATCTTCAATGCTTACTTGCGAGAATGACAAATCGGGTTGAACTAACATATATGCTTTAGCAATGGCAATACCATCACTAGCAGCAATCCCTTTTAGCATTTTCGACATTATTCAGCAAGTCCTTCTTTCGTCATTGTTTCTGTAATAGCTGCGATTGCATCTGTTTCGTCAGCGCCATCAGCAGTGATTGTTACATCAGCATTTTGACCAACGCCTAATGACATAACGCCCATGATTGATTTCAAGTTTACTGATTTTTCTCCGTAAACCAAAGCAACGTCAGCAGTAAATTTGCTTGCTGCTTGTACCAATAATGTAGCTGGACGCGCGTGGATACCTGTTTCTGCGATTACGTGAAAGTCTTTCTTTTCCATAATTAATTATCTCCTTGATGTTCTATATTTTTTTATTTTAGAAAAATGCATAACCCACTAACAAAAGCAAAGAACACGTTTTCATTAATAAATTAAACACATTAGTCTTTAGAGACAAATAATACCATTATTTAAAAAATGATACAAGTCTTTAGTTTTTCAAACTAACATATTTGTAAATAATTTGACCTTCTCTTTGCGCATTACCAACGATTGCCTTACGTAATTTTTCTTTTTGCCAAACAAGTTGAAACGCCATAAATTCATCTGGGTTGATTGTTATTGTCTCTATTTCACCAGCAATCAATGCATCAATTTTTGCTTTATAATCTTCGCTCATTTTCAAACCTCTTTTCACTAAAATCTACTATACTAAATTCATTATAGATTAGCCTCCATAAAATGTAAAAAAGGAGTTCTAATTGCTTGCAGAATTTTTCCATATTTTGTATACTATTCATCGAAGGTCAAAGATGGTCAACATGTTTTTGATCTTAGATAAACTAAACTATACGAACGAAATATGAAAGGTTGTGACACATATGATCTGTCAAAATTGTCAAATCAATCCAGCGACAATACACTTATCAACTAACTTAAATGGTCAACATCAAGAATACGATTTATGTCAAAATTGTTATCGATTACTAAAAGATGAACAAGAGCGTTTAAGTAATGGTCAAATCCGTAATAATCAACAAGATCCATTTAGCTTTGGTAACCTTGATGATTTATTTAATGCGATTGCACCAAATAGTCAAAATAATAGTTCACAAAGAAAAGAGCAGACACCTCCTACCCAAGCTGGTAGAAATGGTGGCGCTAATAAAAATAATGGTAAGGATACAATCCTTGGTCAATTCGGTCTTAATTTAACCGATGAGGCACGGGCAGGAAATATTGACCCGGTCATTGGTCGCGATCAAGAAATTAATCAAATCATTGAAATTTTGAATCGTCGGACAAAAAATAATCCTGTTCTAATCGGCGAAGCTGGTGTTGGTAAAACAGCAGTCGTTGAAGGATTAGCTCAAAAAATTGTTGATTCAGCTGTTCCTCAAAAACTTTTAAACAAACAAGTTATTCGATTAGATGTTGTTTCATTAGTTCAAGGAACGGGTATTCGTGGTCAGTTCGAAGAACGAATGCAACAATTAATGAAGGAACTTAAAAATGATAAGTCTATCATTCTATTCATTGATGAAATTCATGAAATTGTAGGCGCTGGTAATGCTGAAGGTGGTATGGATGCCGGTAACGTTCTAAAACCAGCTCTTGCTCGAGGCGAATTACAACTCGTTGGCGCAACAACTCTAAATGAATATCGTCAAATCGAAAAAGATGCTGCGCTTGCACGTCGTTTACAGCCTATCCAAGTTGATGAACCTAGTGTCGAAGAGTCAATCGTCATTTTAAAAGGTATTCAAAAGAAATACGAAGCTTACCATCATGTTCATTATAGTGATGAAGCAATTGAAGCTGCTGCTTCTCTCTCTGACCGTTACATTCAAGATCGTTTTTTACCAGATAAAGCCATCGATTTACTTGATGAATCTGGGTCAAAAATGAATTTAACCATTAAAGCTATTGATCCCAAATTAGTTGCAGAAAAAATTAAAAACGCTGAAACTCAAAAACAAGCTGCACTAACCGACGAAGATTATGAAAAAGCAGCCTACTATCGCGATCAAGTCGCAAAATTCAAAGAATTACAAGATAGTAATACTGATTCTGATGAATTACCAATTGTAACCGAAAAAGAAATGGAACAAATTATTGAAGAAAAAACAGGGATTCCTGTAGGCGAACTAAAGGAAAAAGAGCAACAACAATTGAAAAATTTAGCCACTTCCCTTCAAGCTAATGTCATTGGCCAAGATGACGCCATTGATAAAGTGGCCCGCGCCATCCGCCGTAACCGGATTGGATTCAATAAATCTGGGCGTCCTATCGGATCATTCTTGTTTGTTGGACCAACTGGAATTGGTAAAACAGAACTTGCTAAACAATTATCAAAAGAATTATTTGGAACAAAAGAATCAATGATTCGTTTCGATATGAGTGAGTACATGGAGAACCATTCAGTTTCTAAATTGATTGGTTCCCCTCCTGGCTATGTTGGTTATGAAGAAGCTGGTCAATTAACTGAACAAGTTCGTCGTAATCCATACAGTTTAATCTTGTTAGATGAAGTTGAAAAAGCACATCCTGATGTTATGCATATGTTCTTGCAGATTCTTGAAGATGGCCGTTTAACAGATTCACAAGGTCGCGTGGTAAGTTTCAAAGATACGATTATCATTATGACATCTAACGCTGGTAGTGCTGATGCTGAAGCAAATGTTGGCTTTGGTGCAACGTCAACTGGTGCAACCCATGCCATCATTGATAAACTATCAAATTACTTCCGTCCTGAATTTTTAAACCGTTTTGATGACATCGTTGAATTTAACTCATTAAGTAAAGAAAACTTAGTTTCAATCGTAAGTATCATGCTTGATGACGTTAATAAAGTTCTTAAAAATCAAAACTTAGAACTTCACGTTACAAATCGGGTTGAAGAAAAATTAGTTGATTTAGGCTACAATCCCGCAATGGGTGCTCGTCCACTAAGACGTGTTATCCAGGAACAGATTGAAGATCAAATAGCTGACTTCTACCTTGATAATCCTGATGTAACAAAATTAGCTGCAAAAATTGAAAAAGATGAAATTAAGATATCAGCCGATACAACTACTGATGTTAAAGATTCCGACTCTAACGTTGAAAAGTAAAGGCTAAACTAAAGATGCAGACTCAGATAATTTTTTCTGAGTCTGCATCTTTTTTTATTTTATTCATTCTTTTAAATAAATAAACGATATTTCAAACACTTTTCCCCAATAATTAATCTTTTTAGGTTATAATTATGATATTAGATTATGAATGGAGCTGATTAAAATCGCCTTAAGAGATTTCTTCCGGAATATGTTGTCTGTTTTTACAAAAAATGACCAACCTACTTCCACTTCCGATATACAATTTGTATTCAATTCTGAATCAACAAAAAAATATAAGGCACCAAAACAAAAGAAACATGAAGTCATTGAAGAAAAAACTTTTCTACCAACATCTGTTTCAGATGCCACAATGATTGTTTACTATAAAGACCAAAATAATAATAATCTATCTCGTCCGCAAATTATCAGTGGCACTATAGGTAGCGATTTAAGACTTCAATTTGAACCAATCAATGATTATAATCTAGTTGGCATTTCGGGATTCACAAGTACTTTTGTAACCAACTATGGTGCTATTATTTTAAGCTATGAAAAGAAACATGGCGCTGCCGTTTGGATTTATAATCAAGATATTGATGGTGGCTACTTAATCGGCTCACCCACTTTACTACGTGGCCATTTGAATGACCCTTTCACTTATGACCCTGTCAATATTCCAGGGTTCAATTTATTGCGTGCCTCAAAAACTAGTTATGGTACTTTCACAAATGAACAACAAACCATCTACTATTATTATCGCAACATCAATTGGAAAACCGTCGATCAAATTGACGCATACATCCAGATTACAAAACGCGTACGTCCTTATGACTTACCCGAGGGTAACTCCTATCCCGCCTTCTTACCTGCTGGCGTTATTTTACAAGTATTTGAAAAAATCGAAACGAATTTGGGAACTATTTGGTACAGCATAGGTGGCAATCAATGGTTAGAAAGTACTTCTAATGTAAAAATGATTATTCAACCCAAATATGCTTTATTACCCGACAATGACACCAATGAATTTACTAAAAAAATAATCAATCACTCTGCTTCAATTGATTACATTCCTAATAAATCTGTAACTATTTACACTAAACCTTATGGTAAAAAATTACGAGTTTTAGCTGACAATACACAAGTTACTTTAATCAGTCAGTTATCATCAAGTAATGATGTTTGGTTTGAATTAAAAGATGGTGGTTTTATTGATGAAACTTACATCAAAATGCCTTACTCATTAAATTAATAAGCACTCAAAAAAGAGGTATACCAATTGGTATACCTCTTTTCGTTTATAGTTTTGATGTTAATGTAACGTTTGGATATTTGTCAGCAAACCAGCGTTCTGCGAATGCATTTTCAAACAAGAACAACGGTAAGTCTTGTCGATCTTTAACAAGTAAGTTACGTGAACTTGACATCTTTTCATCCAATTGTTCTGGATCAATCCAGCGAGCTGTTTTAGAACCCATTGGTGTCATGATAACTTCTGAATTATATTCATTTAACATTCTGAATTGGAAGACTTCAAATTGAAGTTGACCAACGGCACCCAGAATATAGTCACCCGTGTTGTAACTTCTATATAATTGAACAGCACCTTCTTGAACCAACTGTTGAATACCCTTATGGAATGATTTTTGTTTCATTACATTTTTAGCATTAACGCTCATGAATAATTCAGGCGTAAATTGAGGTAATTTTTCAAAGGTAATTGGTTTCTTCATGTTACTGATTGTATCGCCAATTTGGAAATTACCAGTATCATATAATCCAATAATATCGCCAGCTACAGCTGATTCTAAAACTTCACGAGAATCTGCCATAAATTGGGTTGAATTAGATAAACGCATTTTCTTTTCAGTTCTTGCTAATTTAACATCCATCCCACGTTCAAATTCACCTGAACAAATTCGAATAAACGCAATTCGATCACGATGATTAGGATTCATATTTGCTTGAATTTTGAAAACAAACCCAGAAAAATGTTCATTTGTTGGTTGTATCGTTGTTTCTTCAATCGTTTTATGTTCTTGTGGTGCTGGTGCATAGTTCAAATAAATATCTAAGAACGTTTTTACACCAAAGTTAGTTAATGCTGATCCAAAGAAAACCGGCGTTAAATCCCCTGTTGCGATTTTTGCTTCATCAAAGGTATTACCAGCATCGCCCAATAATTCAATTTCATCTAGCACTTCTTGATAGATACTATCTTCTTTTAAAGGATGGTCGCCTTCAATCTCACCGGCGTCATTTAAATCAACGTAGTCCATGCCTTTATCTTCTTTTTGGTAAAGTTCAATACGATGGTTGTAGATATCGTATAATCCCTTTAAGCCTTTACCCATACCAATTGGCCAGTTCATTGGGTATGATTCAACGCCCAAGACCTCTTCGAGTTCAGCCATTAAATCAAGTGGCTCACGTCCATCACGATCCATCTTATTGATGAATGTGAAAATAGGAATGCCACGCATTTTACAAATTTTAAATAATTTCTTTGTTTGTGGTTCAATTCCTTTTGCAGAATCAATAACCATGACTGCAGAATCTACGGCCATTAATGTTCGGTAGGTATCTTCCGAGAAATCCTCATGCCCAGGTGTATCTAAAATATTAACCCGCTTATCGGCGTAATCAAATTGCATAACTGAACTAGTAACAGAAATACCACGTTTCTTTTCAATTTCCATCCAATCAGATTTTGCAAAAGTACCAGATTTTTTACCCTTAACTGTTCCGGCAGAACGGACAACCCCACCGAATAAAAGTAATTGTTCTGTAATGGTTGTTTTACCAGCATCGGGATGAGAAATAATCGCAAATGTTCGGCGTTTTTTTACTTGAGTCTCTAATTCTTCTGTATTCATTTTTTGTCCTCTCTAAAACATATTACTCATAGTTTATCATAAATGATAATGAACTTCGACGTAAAAAATGATAAGGTCAATGGAACTTATTAGAGTTCTATTGACCTTATCATCCCATATTTTATTCTTTACTCTTTAAAGTATCTTTTAACCGTGTTTCGGGAATCATAACTTTCAATTCCACTAATCGAGAACCGTCCATTTTTTCCGTTTCGAGAAGTATACCATTGTGAAGTGTAATCTGTAGTTGTTCATTATTACCGGGAATTCGACCTAATTCAGTTAAGACGAATCCCGCAATTGTGTCTACGTCTTTAACGTTGATATCACAATTAAATTCATCATTAAAATCGTCAAGTGTCATTCGACCTTGTACGATATATTCATGTGCATTAATTTTTCTCAATGTATCATCAGGGCTATCTGACTCATCGTCGATATCGCCAACAATCTCTTCAATTAAATCTTCAATTGTGGCAAGTCCAACAACACCGCCATATTCATCCAATAAAATAGCTAATTGAGTGTGTGTTTTCTTCATTTCGAATAACAAATCATCAACAGCCATCGTTTCTGGAATAAACATGGGCTCTTGCATAATTTGACGTAAACTAATTCTATCGAACCCTTTTGCTCTAGCAGCTTTAAGCAAATTTTTGATATGAACAACGCCAACGACGTTATCTTTATCATCACTATAAACGGGTACACGAGAATAAGGTTGATTTAAAATAGCATCAATATTACGATCATTATCGTTTTGTAAATCAATCATAAAAGCATCAGTTCTAGCGACCATAACTTCACGAGCGAATTTCGTATGTAACGAAATAACGCCTTCCATCATTTCATATTCATCTGAATCAATAGCACCACGCTCTTCACCAGTTTGAATCATATGAACAATTTCTTGTCGACTAATAACCTCAATATTATTTTTATTAAACTTAATTGGTGTTATTTTTTCTAATGCACGGATTGAAATTGATAACAACCAGTTAAATGGTTTGAAAACAATCGCAATAAGTTGAATAGGCCCAGTCGTTGCTCTGGCAATTTTGTCTGGCATCTGTAGTGCCAATTGTTTAGGATATAATTCTCCTAAAACTAATGAAAAATAAGATAAAATCAACGTAACGATAACTACTGCAACATCATGTGCCCACACAGCACTCCCAAACAATGGTTCAACATATTTAGCCAAAGATGTTGCTGCAAAAGCTGAAGACAAGAACCCGGCAAAAGTAATACTAATCTGGATAGTTGATAAAAATGATGTCGAATTATTTAATATACCAAGAATTCTTATTGCACCTTTATCTCCAGCTTTCGCCTCTGCCTCAATTTTATTACGATTTACTGAAACTACTGCTAATTCTGCAGCTGAAAAATAGGCATTCACTAATGTCAAAATGACTAATAATAACAGCTGCAACAGCAGTTCGTGACCAGGGTCTGAACTCATTTACTCATCCGCTCCAATTCATTTGTCTTTATTTTTTAACCTACGGATATTATACACCTATTAACATGCAGAAATCCGATTGCTAATTGCTAGTTGTCTCATCACTAGTTGAGCTCGTTGAACTAGTTGTATCTGATGTTGAACTAGAATATGATCTTGTTGTGTTATCGGTACTAGAAGTATCTGAACTTGTTGTACTATCTGAGCTTGTATCAGCATTAGAGTATGAACTTGCTGTACTTGTACTATCTGAAGTTGTATCGTCATTAGAGTATGAACTTGTTGTGTTGTCTGAAGTAGTATTATCAGAACTTGTATTATCTGTGCCTGTTGTATCTGAAGATGTAGTATCTATACTTTTTCCACTTCCAGCAACGACCTTAAGCGTTTGCCCAGGTCTTAATGTTGTATTTTCCATGTCATTTAATGCAATTAGTTCCTTCACTGTCATATCATGGCTTAACGCAATAGATGACAATGAATCACCATAAACAACAGTTATCGTATCCGTATCAATATTAGAACTTGACGACGAAGACGACGTTGATTTACTTTTTTTAGACACAGATTTTTTCTTTTCAGTTTTCTTCTTTTTTGATTTTGGTTTTGATTTTTCACTAGACTTACTCTTACCATATTTCGATTCAGCTAATTTTTGTTGTTCAGCGTACTCCTTTTTTTGTTGGTCAGATGACCCACGAGTAGCAACCCACTCAACGACGTCATGACCAGCCTTCGTACTAGCTAATATCGTCCCACCACCGATACACACAACTGCAACTATACCAATAATTACTTTCGTTCTTAATTTCATAACTTCCTCCGAGTTAACTCACATTTATTTAGGTACTTTTATTTTTTGTCCTACATGCAAAAGATTTGATGATAATTCATTGATGTCCATCAATTGATCACTGGTTGTATCATTGGCAGTCGCGATACTTGATAAACTATCCCCACTACCTACCTCAAACATCTTCGTACTAATTTTACTGATACTTTCTTTCTTTTCACTACTTTCCTTCTTTTCACTACTTTCTTTTGCTGCTGACTCAGAACTAGCCACCCTTTCAGATGACTCTCTAGCTAGAACGGATTCACTTTCTGCCTTAGCTTTAGCAAGCGACTCATTCTGCCGCTTTTTTTCAGCAGACCGTTTGGCTGACTTGCTTGAAGCAGCTTTAGCTGATTTAGATTTAGAAGATGCCACCACTTTTTTAGAGACATCAGCTCTACTAATTGAGCTTGAAATTGCTATTTTTTTTGATTCACTTACAGACTTCTGACGTTGGGCGATTGAACTCGATTCTTGCTTGTCATTGTTCATTTGAACATACTTGGCAGAAACTGTTCCTATCACTGCTAAAATCAAAATACCAATAACCATCAAAGCTAGTTTACCGTGCTTTTTACCATTTTTCTTTTTTAAAAAATATTTTGTATCGTCAAATGCTTGTCCGTTATAAAAGGCATCTCTACGACGCAACTCAATTGATCGAGGCATATCAGGATCAAAATGCGTTTTTTTATATTGTGTATATAAGGTCTCTACACTAAATGATTTACGTTCTGAATCACGTTGTTTATCGTACTCACTTCGTTTCTCATCAGTCAAACTATCGTACCAAGCAACAAAATCTAAATAACTCATAACGACTTTTTCAGACTCACCGATATCCATCAGTTGACCGTTTTGAATCCAGGCAATTCTGTCTGTTAAGAACTCCATTTGTTGTAAATCTTGACTAGCAAGTACAAAAGTTTTGCCCTCTGTTTGTAGGCTTTTAATTTTATCAACCGTTTTTTGATAAAAAATATCATCTAATGCTGATAGAATACCATCTAAAATAATAATATCAGGTTCAATGAAGAAGGCCATTGCTAACTCAACTCGCGCACGCATATCGGGAGAGTAATCTTCAATTTTACTTTCTTTTAATACCCCTAAGTCAGCAAAATTTAAAACATTATTCAAAGTTTGATCACTATTTTTGTAATCAATCTTAGAATCAGTAATTGCTTCTTGAATATTTTGCACAGCCGTTTTATCGCGTTTTAATTGTGTCTCATATGATACAATCGTCGTGTGACCGGCCATCGTTAGAAAACCCGTTGTTTGTTTGGCTTTACCGGCTAGAATGTCAGATAACGTTGCTTTCCCTGAGCCACCCATGCCAATAATACCAAAAAATTCACCACGATAAATATCAAACGAGATGCCCCTTAAAGCCCAATAAATATCTTTCGAATCTTTATCAATTTTTCGATTTTTTTTACTTGTTATACCTTTTGTAACATACTCTAATCGAATTTTATAATCTTCCATTTTATCACCATTAATCATTCAGTTATTTTAATTCTCAATAATAACATGTATACACTTACGCTTATACAATTCTACCATTAATCACTAAAAATTAACATCTTATCCGATGTTATCAGTATTTATATTTTAAAAAATAAAAAGCATATCCTCCCAAAAGGAGAATATGCTTACTTACCTAAGATAATGTCAGAAACTTTTTGAGAAGCTTTTCCATTATCCCATTCAATAAATTTATTTTGAAAATCTTTAAATTGTTTTTCGTAACCAGGATAATCACCATTTTGCGTATAGACATCCAATTGTTTATAGAAATCTGGTTCTTTTTCTACGATTGGTCCTGGCGCTTCCATCTCAAAGTTGATATAAAAGCCGCGTAGTTCATCCCGATAATGTTCTAAATCATAACAATAAAACATCATTGGTCGATTCAAATTAGCAAAATCAAACATCACTGACGAATAATCCGTAATCATCATATCACTCATTAAATATAATTCAGTAATATTTTCATCTGCCATTATTTTAACACGATCTTCAAATCCTTCGATATTAATACTATTCTTAACTAAATAATGAGGCCGCATAATTAAAATAGTATCGTCTGATACATGTTGAAAGAATGATTCGAATGAAAAAGCCATTTCGAATTTATAAACACCCTGAGTATAAAAGCTATCATCACGCCATGTTGGCGCATAAAGAACCACTTTAGCATCTTCATTACCAAGATACGTTTTCTTTAAAGCTCTAATATCTTTTTCATTATTATCCGCATATAAAATGTCATTCCTTGGGTATCCAATATCCAAGGATTTATTTTTAAAAGCAAATGCACTTTCAAAAATTTGCTTTGAATAATGATTAGGCGCTATTAAATAATCCCAACGTGCTGTTTCCACTTTAAAATTAGCATGGTATAACGCTGTCGTTGTACCTGGCATTGAAACATTTTCAATATCCATTCCTAAATGTTTCAACGGTGTCCCGTGCCATGTTTGTATATATGTAGTCTTCGGATTCTTTTTCCACCAAATAGGTAATCTTGAATTAAAGACCCAAAATTCAGCCCTCGCCATTTTGATAGTCCAAGAAAATCCAAAGCGTTTAATTAAATTAATTTCCGGATATTGTTCTTTTAATTTAGTGTACATGCTTGGTTTAACGCTAAAATATAAAAGCTTCGCATTTTCTTCACCAAGATCTCGTCTAGTCTGCTTGTAAATGGCCATCGGGTTATCGTTAACATCGCGCCCATTAAAGCTTTCAAAGACAACTTGGTGTTTTTTAATTGAAAATTTAATTGTAAAATCATTTAACGTTATTAAAATTTGGCGACCAATCCGCTTAACCACTTTTTGGACTATTTTTTTAATTTCATTCATTATTTTGTTCTCCTTACTACAAAAGATAAAATAATAAAATATTTTACAAGTTCATCCCTAAATCTTTTTTAATTTTTGTTGTTGAAATACCATCTGTTCTTGGTAAGTAAATAACTTCACAGTAATCGCTTAAAAAGTCAAACTTACCTGCCCAATCATCACCCATCACAAATGTATCAATCTGATTATCGACGACGTCACTAATTTTTTGGTCCCATTCAGTTTCTGGAATCACTTCATCTACGTACTTAATTGCTTCTAAAATGAACTTACGATCTTCATATGATGTGTAAGCCTTTTTCCCTTTAATTGCGTTAAATTCATCTGTTGAAATACAAACTGTTAAATGGTCGCCCATTGCTTTAGCGCGTTGTAAAATACGTACATGACCCTTGTGTAATAAATCGAATGTTCCATAAGTAATTATTTTTTTCATGTTTTTGCTCCTCCGTCGTTATCAATAATAATTTATTTTATCATAAACTGTTATGACTGTCTTATTTTTCCTGCAATTGTCTAATATCGTAAAAGTATTTAATAACAACTTTTACAACAGCATATAAGGGAATTCCTAAAATCATTCCTAGAAGCCCAGCAATGTTACCAGCTACTAGTAATAATACAATAATCGTCAATGGATGTATATTTAATGATTTGCCTATAACATTAGGATAGACAAAATTACCATCAATTTGTTGGACAATTAACACAACAATCACGACAAAAATAACCATTTGAGTAGACTGTGTTACCGCAATAATCAGTGCTGGGAAAATACCAATATAGGGTCCAATATAAGGAATAATATTAGCAAGGCCAGCCACAACTCCTAGTAACAAAATATACGGCATACCAATAATTGAATAACCAATAGCGGTAAATACCCCAACGAAAATACATTCAATAGCTTGTCCACCAATGTACGCTGAAATTGTATCACCCATGCGGTCAAGTAACTCAACGAGCTCATCCCCATGTTTTTCTGGAACAAGTTTTTTAAGCGTTGGGACTAGTTTTTGACCATCTTTTAACATATAGAACAACATCACAGGTACTGTCAGTGCAACAACTGTCACACTCGTTACAACCCCAATCATTGATCCTATCGAGTTCGTCAAATTGGTTGCAATTGATTTGAAGTAGGTCCCAATAGAATTTTCAAACTGGTTTAAATAGCTAGTAAAATCAATTTCTTTAAACCAAGCATATTTATTTAAATGATTAAACGTATCTTTTGACGACTCACTAACTGCATTTGCATAATCTGGTAGGTTAACCACCAATTGACTTAGCTGACTGACTACTCTCGGAATCAGGTACCCTATTAAGGCAACTAAAAGAATTGCTAGGAATACAAATAGAATGGCAACTGACAACGTTCGAGAAAATTTGAATTTTTTGATTTTTATTTTCATTAAAAATTTAACGACCGGATTAAATAAATAAAATAAAAACCCAGATATAATAATCGGAATAAATAATGTGGAAATAAACGTTCCTATTGGACTAAAAATAAAACTTATTTTTGTACACATCCAAATTAACGAGGCAACGATTAATAATTCAAGTGACCAAAACATCAATTTAGACTTTTTTAATCTATCAAGCATCGATATGGTTCTCCTTTAATTTATGTATAGTAATTTCATTATACCGTAACCTGTCTAACAATTATAGCGTTTCACTTATCCTCATTATTGAACGATAAATTAATTCAAAAAAAAGACGCCAAATGGCGTCTTTAAACTGCTTAATTGATTACTTCACTTTTATCAATCCAACCGGTTGTCCCATCACTCATCGTGATAAACAGTAATGTCGAACCGACTTTATTTTTTTGAATAGGATCAATTAAATAACCCGTTTTATTCACGATACCTTCATTTGTAACTCTGGCATCAATATTTTTTACAAATTTATAATTTTTAGATCCATAAACCTTTGACCAAACTTCAGCACCATCTTGAACATGGACGGTCGTTTCTTCAACTACTGTTTCTTGAGCTTCATAAACGCGTCCATTCATGACAAAATCAACTAACCGTTCAGTTGCATGTCCATCATCCCAAGCATTATAAGTCGCTACAAATTGATCATAATTGTGATGGCGTTCATCCGTTGCAAATGCTCGTTTAATCTCAGTAATGACAGCATCTGTATCCTTAACGATTGGTCCTGGTACTTCTTTTTCGTAGTCAAAGTAAAAACCACGAATATCATTTGCATACTCATCTAAATCATATGCAAAGAAAATAATAGGACGTTTTAACGCTGCAAAATCAAAGAAAACAGATGAATAATCTGTAATCAACAGATCACTAATAAGATATAAATCATTAATATCTTCATAATCAGCAACGTTCAGCGCAAAGCCTTCATAATCAGTTAAATCTAATGAGTTAGCAATTAAATAATGCGTTCTAACAAGAACGATAATATCATCGCCAAGTTCTGCTTTCATCTTATCTAAATCAAGATGTAACTTAGCCGTGAAATAATCAGCTTTAACGTATTCATTATCTCTCCAAGTAGGTGCATATAGAATAACTTTTTTGTTTGGATTAATTTCTAAACTTGCTTTAATACGATTGATATCTGTCTGTGTATAATTCGTTAAAATATCATTTCTAGGATAGCCAGAATTAATCATTTGGTTACGGTTCAAACGGAATGCACGTCTGAAAATATCTGACGAATATTCATTTGGCGTAACAGAATAATCCCAACGATCAGAATCTTTTGTAACTTGGCTATGATATTTAGCAGCATCAACGCCAGGCATTGACCCTGTATTTACGTCAACACCAATCGTTTTTAATGGCGTACCATGCCATGTCTGAACAATTGTTGTACCTTCAGGTTTAACCCACCATAATGGTCGACGAACATTCGTAAACCAATATTTTGCTCGAGCTTGTTTGAAAATACCTTTAAATGAGAATCGTGTCACATAGGGAATATGATTTTCTTTAAAATAAGCAACATAATCCTGGTTCACATTCCAGTACATCTTATATTTAGGGTAACGGTCTTTCATGTATTCATAGATAGCTTTTGGATTATCACTATATTTACGACCAAAGAAACTTTCAAATATAATAATATCTTTCTTTGACATTTTACCGATAATACCAAATGCTTTTGGATACCATTTATTAAACTTAACGATCTTTTTAATTTTATTTCTAATTACTTGAACGCTTGGTTCTTGTGGTAATAAGTGATCGCTAATCATTGCTTCAAAAACTTGCTTTGAAGCATCCCCTTGACGACCATACGTACAAAATTTATCATAAAATTCAATCAATTGTTGCGCGTAGGTTGTCTGTAGATGATTAAAATCGCTTAATTCGTCAATTATTTTTGCCGTTGTATCCACAATTGGTCCTGGAACCGTACCATTATAATCGAGATAAACACCTCGTGTATCTTCTGTATAATCTTTTAAATCATATGCAAAGAAAATCATTGGTCGTTTAAGATGTGCGTAATCAAACATTACTGAACTATAATCAGTAATTAACGTATCCGCAATTAAATATAAATCTTCAACTGTTGGATAATTAGACACATCAAAAGTAAATCCTTCAAATTCAGTTAGATCAATTTTATTGGCAACGAAATAATGTAGCCTTACCAATAACACATATTCGTCACTCAATTTAGCTTGCATTTGTTTAATATCTAACTCAAAATCAAATCCGTCTTTATTTCGGTAGGTTGGTGCATATAATACGACCTTTTTATCCAATGGCATGCCAATAGATTCTTTAATTTTAAGGATATCAGTTTCATTATTCTTTTTATAAAGTACATCATTTCTTGGGAAGCCAGAGTGAACAACCTCTTTTTCAAAATTAAATGCGTGACTAGCTGTTTCATCCATATATGGCGAAGGTGAAACAAGATAATCCCAACGCTTAATTCGTTTCATGAAATTATTCTGACGTCCTTTTGAACCATCTTTGAAATAAGGTTCATCAAATCCCATCGTTTTCATGAAGGTTCCATGTAACGATTGAACTTCAACTTGTCCTTTTCGTTTTGCATATTGGTTAGGGAGGTTAGTATTTTCAATAAAATACTTAGCTCGCGCCATGTAATACCAATACTTTTTACTGAAGTAGCGAACTCGTTTACCATTGCCGGTTATTGTTGTATTCGGATCCTTGAATAACCAGACACATTCATAATCTGGCATGTTTTCTTGGACATAATCATAAATGGCTTTTTCATTACCATTGAAATAAGCGCCCCAATAACTATCAAAGACAATCGTTTTCTTCTTTAAAGGTAATAAACGTTGTAGCGGGTAATATAGTGAGAAGTTAATTGCCCGTTTTCGTTTGGTTGCGTCCTGCTTATCCCACGATAATTTTTGGTTTAAAACCAAAAAATTGTTTTTTGTTTCGTATAATGATGTTCTTGCTAAATGATTTGTACGACTTTCTAGCGTTTCTACACGTTCTGGTTCAGTTGTAATTTGCGAACGAACAACTTGGTCAGCACTATAAAAATCAAGATAAAGATTATATTTTGCTGCCTTAATGAAACTGTCTTGTTGTTCATTAATTAAATTCAAATTAACGATTATTTGACCGTTATCATCGACAGTAACGTCATTAAATTGATATTTATATTGTTCCTCTTGATCGATTACACGTAAAACAATTTTTTCTGCTGAACTTTGAAACAATGTATTTTCAGCGATTAATCGTAGCCGACTATTATCTAACCACTGGACATCCATTAGTTTTGAAAAATGTGGTGCGATATTTAGTCCAATCATTTCCTTCATATTCTTTTGAACGAGTAAACTATATTGTGCTATTTCATATTCTTGCGGTTTATCAACATGTTCAAACTCATAGCTTAATTTCAATTCTTTTTCATCAATTAACTGGAGTCTTTTTTGTGTTACAGAACTTAACTCGGCTACTTCAGTTATTGAGAATTCAAATTTCACTTGATGTTCACTAACATTTATTTTTTGTCCACTAATTTGAGGCGCAATTTCATCATCACTATTTTCAGTAACAATTAACTTCGTACTTTCAGGATTATTTAACCATGTAGAGACCACTAATTTACTATCATTCACACTAATATCTTGAATTAGATTAGCTTGAACATTTTTTTCCGTCTTTATTTCATTTGCTGTCAAAGTCATCGCATTAAAAGCTAATGCCCAGTCAAAACTAAAATCAGTTTTAATTTGATAATCATTACCAGAAAAAATATTACTTATAAATTTACGCTTAGGATTAGCTAAAAATTCCGTCACATTAATATTTTTAACTTGATAATTAACTTGTATTTTCCAAATGCCGTTTCCTAATATTTTGTATGCCTCTTGTTGATCAAATGACATTCTAAAATAACGATAGTTACGGTGCTTAAATAAATGACGACGACGCTTGACGGTTTCTCGTTCAAACGTAATTGGCATTTCTTTCCCATTTATAATGTTAATCAAATTAACCGTAAATTTTTCGTCTAATTTTTTTGTAACTTTCAATTGATTGAGTTGCAACCAACCCTTAATAACTATCTCACTTGTCATTTCATCAGAAAAAACATTTAAGATTCGTTGTTCGAATTTTTGTGATTGTCCCACATCAACCGCTTTAGCAACATCTAAAGAGATAGCCGGATCTTCATATTGATAGCGATTATTTTTTTCAACAATTTTTCCAATATTTCTACGACGATAACTATATTTTTTTAAGTCTTTAATATTCCCCTGTAACACAGCAGCATATTGAATTTGATTTTTAATTGATAATTGCTTAAATAATTCTGGATTAATCGTTCTAATAAGTAGGACTGTAATTTTTTGAAATTCTAATATGTAATCTTCTTCCGATTCTCGAATATCTTGCATTGATAGCGGAATATCAGTTGTTAATAATTTCAGATCAAATGCATCCATAACATTTTGAGTTGCCCCATATTTTTTCATGTATGAACGCGTTAACTCTAGCATTTCCAATCGGTCTTTATAATGTTGAATATCATTACCTCGACTTTGAGTGATAGATTTGCTATCACCTTCACGCCAACGCCATTCGTATACAATATCAGTAATAATATCAATATGGTTAGCCAATAAATGAGCTGCCATCATCACAGGAATATCTTCATATAACATTCCCACAGGGTAGCGCAAATTATTGTCGATAAACAAATTTAATCGATAAACTTTATTCCATGAAGTTGTGTCATAAACTAATTCTGGGTGTTCTGCAATTGATGTTTCATAAACAGTATCTTTAATAGCAAATTTATGAATGTAAGAACGTGAACTACGTTTAGAATTAAATCGTTTAACTGCACCAGTTGCCAAGTCTGAATCAGTCATCTTTACCGACCCCATCAAAAGACTGTATGCGTCAACTGGTAATAAATCATCCCCATCTACGAAGGCAATATATTCTCCGGTAGCGGCTTCAATTCCTGCATTTCTAGCAGCACTAGGTCCAGCATTTTCTTTGTGAATTGCTTTAATATTGTCAAAAAGTGATACATACCGATCCATAATTTCGGCAGTCCCATCAACTGATCCATCATCAACTAAAATAATTTCTAATTGTTCATAACTTTGGTTAAGAACTGATTCAATACTTTCTTCAATGAACTCTTCAACATTGTATCCCAAAATAACAACTGAGAGTAATCCATTATTTTTTGTCATTATTAATTGTATTCTCCTTAACAATTCTTTTGTCCAAATATCTAATAATTATATCATTC
The DNA here is from genome assembly GCF_056782195.1 of Dellaglioa sp. CoH-55-MRSF-8. The sequence goes on along the minus strand of NZ_JBXAYH010000003.1, from coordinate 158,703 downwards.
CTATTTATAATAATATATTTTTTTTATATTACATTCCATGGTATTTAACTGTTCCATAACTTTTTGATCAGTATTAATAACCCCGTTCCATTCAAATAATGAATTGGCCTATCAGTCATATTCATGTATAATTAGAAGGCACAAAATATATTTTATAGGGGAGTTCTAAATTATGAAAATCAGTAAATTCATTGGGATCACATTACTGTTTACAGCACTTGGCTTAGGGATAGCCAGTCACAGTACATCTAGCTCTGTCTCAGCAAAAGTTAAACTATCATCTTCAAAATACATTGCACATGCGCCTGTTAGAATTAAAACGAAAGCTTATAATGTTTATGCTTACCCTCGAACTTTAAATTCAAAATCAAAGTTCATGCACTATGGTTCAAGTTATCATTCAACAACTTTTTACATCACAAAAACGATTAAATTATCAGATGGAAAATCATATTCTTGGCTAGTTAATGGTGCTGGAAAAGCGTATGGCTATATAAATACCAAAGCCACAACCGTTTATGCATCTCCCAAAACAGATAAATCAGATAGTAACCATACACCTGTTAGAATTAAAACAAATGCTTATAATGTTTACAGTTATCCAAGAGCATTACACGGTGCTTCTACATTTATGCACTATGGTACTAGTTATCACTCAACCACTTTCTACATTTCCAAAAAAATTACAACGGCATCAAATGTAAGCTACTCAAAACTAACATATAGTGACGGAACTTTGTATGGTTATGTGAATACTAAAGCATTAACGAATTACGAAACCGTTAAAGATATCAAAACTTCTTCATCAAAAACTAAATATCGTATCACGTCTGACATCTCTAACATTCATAACGCACCACTAAACACTATTTATGGAAATAAAACAACACATTATTCAAAAAATTACTTCGATACTGATTTATATATCACCAAAACAGAAACACGAACACAAGATGGCGCTAAATTTTCATATGTTAAAACTGGGAAAAACGATCTCGGTTGGATTTATAGTGGCTATTTAGCAGCCTGGACACCTGCTACAGATGTTCTTGTTGATATGCATGATGGTAGCCTAGATACAGGCAATAAATTAGCAAATACTGCGGCTACTAATTTCTATCAAAAAAAGCCTAATTATTCTTCAGTTGATGCAACAACAAAATCAGGTAGTACTTATAATGCAACTGGTTCAAAACAATTTAAAACAAATTATTTCTTAACTGCTTCATATAAATCAAGTGGTGATTGGGGTAATATACAAGGATTTGTTATCAATGGTCACTACCTTTATGCATCAATCTCAACTGATTCGAAAAAAGGAACTGGTAAGATTGTCCGTTTTGATACTGATAAGATGAACGCATTAAATCTAAATAATAGTAAGGGATTTGGAGAATTATGGCAGGCTTTTTACTACCTCCGTCAATCGCAATCTCTTAGCTACTACAAAGCAAACTACCCTGCTTCAACTTATAAAGGTAAATATAATTTCTATGTTTCTAAATATAATGCATACAAAAAATATGAATCTATCATTAAAGTCGGTCCTGAATTCATAATAGGCCATGGTCAATCTTTAGATTATAAAACAAATGGTTCAAATAAAGGTCTCTACATGTATCGTGATACAAGCTCAAAATCACTTACTGAATCCGACACAGTAACTATTCAACATATCAATTCGTCAACGCTAGCACCTGATAACTATACTAATATGCAATGGAACGATGGTTATGGTAATTTTATGCAAAGTAATAATTTAACTTTTGCAGATAACAATAACTTCTATTCATACACAATGATTGGTAGCGGATCTGGTTCAGCCGGTAAGTATATTCGAATTTGGAAGGGATCTATAGATGCCGACAATAAAGTCACCGTAAAAGTCGTTGGACAATTAGCCAACCGGGTGGGTGACTCTCCACAATCAATTGCTTATAGTTCAAAAACAAATAAAGTTTACCTCGTAACAGATGACGCTTTTGTCGCTGTTAACGCTTCGAAATTAACAGTTGATAATAATCATAACAGTGCCTTAACAACAAATGATGTTTCGTATACCCGTATCAATTCTTCACGAGAAACTGAAGGGATGCAAATCATTAACGGTTACGCCTACATGTTATTTAATAGAACACCTGAGTTAATTAAGTCAACAACAGCCGGTTATTAATCAACCATTGTTGTAACTATAGTTATCCTAAAAAATAGCAACTACCATTTTAAAAATGATAGTTGCTATTTTTTATTCTAAATTACTATGGCTCGCCTTCGCCTGATCATTTGATACGTTGTCTCTACGACTTACCTTCAGCACTAATGCATCCAGAGCAATATGCACACTTTGATCAAATAGCGTACTCAATAATTGGATTGACTTTACACTATTATCAGCTTTTGTTGCACCAGGCACAACGACAACTGAGTTAGATACTTTCGCTAAAGGAGACTCGCCGTTACTTGTAAGCCCGACTACTTTAACGCCAATTTTCTTAGCACTTTCAGTTGGTTCAAGTACACTCTTAGTTGTCCCAGAGCCAGAAACAGAAACTAGCACATCCCCTTCTGCAATTGACGGTGTAATTGTCTCACCAATTACAAAGACCGTATAACCGATATGCATTAATCTCATTGCGAATCCTTTTGCCATTAACCCAGATCGCCCAGCACCTAAGATAAAAATTCTTTTATCTTTCGTAATTAACTTCTCAGCACCATTTAATTGGTCATCACTAACTTTAGCAATGACCGCGTTAATTTCATCCATTATTTCATCAAGTAAACTCATTTAATAACCTCCATAAATTTTTTTGCCATATCTAATGGTTTCTCATTATTCATTATTTTACCACCAACAATGATTCTTTCCACGATACCTTGAACAGCCAATCTTTTTGCCTGTTCAATATCAATACCACCGGCAACCGCGATTTTTTTTATATTTGGAAATTTAGCATGGAATTCAGCCACCGCTTTTACGGCATCAAAATCTTGATCTTTCTTATCATGTGAGTAATGTAATCCAAAAATGGCTTCATCAAATTTTTGTAATTTTTCAATTTTCGTCTCATCTACTTCCAATAAATCTATCAGAATGTTTTTTTTCTGATTAACCGTTAATTCATAAACTTGTTCAATCGTATCAATTGACGAACTTGCCATAACCGTTAACGTATCCGCGTTAGCAGAGAATCCCTTTTCAAATTCATAAACACCCTCATCAATTGTCTTTAAATCAAATAATACTTCTGATTGATTAACTTTTTCCGTAACAGATTTTAACGCATTTATCCCATAATCTTTAATCAAAGAGGTCCCAACTTCGATGACATTGACAACACCATCTAAGTAGCTGACGCTCTCCATAAGGTCTTCTAACGTAACGCGATCAATAGCGACTTGTAATTTCATTATTCCTGTACGCCTTCCTTTTTATAAAAATCCTGTAGTTCTTTAGGTGTTGGGTAGCCATCATTATCACCTGGTGTCTGAACTTGAAGCGCACCAACTGCATTTCCTCGTAAAACGGCTGACTCCATAGATTTGTTTTCCAATAATGCTGTAATAACGCCTAATGCAAATCCATCGCCTGCACCAACAGTATCCACAACTTTATCCACTTTGAAGCCTTTAATCGTTTTCATACTACCATCTGAATTTTTGATAAATGCACCACTTGCACCTATTTTAACAATTACCGTTTTTGTCCGTTTGCCTTTTAAATAAAAGTCGGCAATTTCTTCTGGATTATCACTGCCCATCAGAATTTTTCCTTCTTCAACACCTGGTAAAACAACATCTGCATAACCTGCCAGTTCATTAACGGTCGCAACCATATAATCTTTACTTTTCCACAATGTTGGTCGTAAATTAGGGTCAAATGTAATGAATTTTTGGTTATCCACAAGGCGTGTTAATAACGTTCTAAATGTTTTTTCGGCCACATCTGAAATAGCTGGGAAAATACCAGACATATGCGCTATTTTAACATCATCTAAATTTATTGCATCAATTCGATCACTTGTTAAATGAGCTGCAGCTGACCCTTTACGGTAATTAAAAGTCTCTGGGTCACCCGTTGATACGAGTTGTTTCAATTGATGCCCCGTCCAATGATTTTCACTTTCGCTAATATAATCGATACCCACACCATGTCCTGAAATAATACTCTTCGCGTATTGGCCAAAAGGTTCTGTTCCAACTCGAGAAACATATTCAACATCATGCCCTAAGCGTTTAACTCCGATCGCTACGTTTAATTCTGCGCCACCTAATATTTTCACATAATTAACTGATTCTGATAAGCTTTGATCCATATCTTTTGAGGCAAATGTAATGATTGGTTCGCCAATTGTTATAACTTCACTCATTATATTTTCTTCCCTTCATGTCTCTTAATTTTAACCGAAAAAGTAATAAACTAAAACTTCATTAATAATTGAAACAAACCACATGATTGGAACACCTCTTTTTAATAAATCTTTTGATTGAACTTTCATATAATCAAGGCCCCAAACATTCCATGATTGCGTGATTCCTGTTGAAACAGCAAGAAGCGCAGGCACATAGAGAAGTGGTAATAAGAAGGCATCATTGAACAACCCGGTTCCCGAAAGAACCGCTGCAGTTGCAGCTCCAGCACCCCAAACATGTAACGGACCTCTGAATAACGCGAGCGGTGCTAATACTCCAAATACAATAGCAAGGATTAAATGGTCATGCGGTAATATCAGACTAAATACATGTTGAAACCTAACAGCGTTCAACTGAGCAGCACCAGCAAACATCACTAACGCCATTAAAAACATAATCAATCCTGCGATATCACCAATCGCTTTTTGAATCGTACTATTCAAGAAGTCGACGAAATTTTTATATCCTTTCATATTTCCAGTAACAGCTATCGCAAACAATGTTGCTAAAGTTAATCCTGGAATAGCATCCCAGCCGAAAATCATATTCATAACGACCGGAATAATTGGTGCAACAAATGCAATTTTTGGTATGGGGCGACTTTCAGAATTTTGTTGTGTCTCACCAATAATTTTTAGATTTGAATCAACATTTTCTTGAGTAAATTTCTTGCGATGTAAAACTAAGAAAATAATTACCGCGATTAATTGAACTGTCATTGCTGTCCAACCGAAGATTAAGTATTGTCCGCCGTATACGGCATTTGGAAAAAATGCTTTAATTTGATTGAATAAAACAACATTAATGTACATTGGTGCCCCAATTGACATGACAAATGCAGTAAGTGCGATGTCTCTTGGAATACCTAGGGATAACATGATTGGTAATAAGATAACCCCTATCGCAATCACAGATCCCACTCCGTATGCGCTTACAAAAATAAACGCTGTTACCAAAACAATTAAAATAGCTGCTATTAATGGTCGTTTTTTCCCAACTTTTTTTGTTGCTTCTGAAATTGCAGGCGCAATCCCACTATCAACAAGAACCCTTCCGAACCATGATCCAAATGCAATATAGATAATTGTCGGTCCATAATTCAATGCTGGTTCAGCAAATACTTTTTGAACTGCCTTATCGAATGGAATTTGTCCAATGATAGACCATAAAATAGCCATTACGAAGAACCCGACCATGATGTTTCCACCCTTTAAAATATAAATAATAAATCCTACAAAAGTGATTAATAATAAAATCGGTATTAGGGTTGCCATAAGCTAGTCCTCAATTTCTTTTTTTAATAACACTATCTGGGATTGAATTAACGCTTTGTTATCCATCGGATATTCAAGAGCGAAAGCCACTTTTTTTGGTAGATGGGCTAAAATAGCTCGCCAATCAAACATTCCTTCATCTAAATTTTTCGACGTCATTAAGTTTCCAGCATTATTAATAACGTTTTTCAAATGGATATAGTCCGTGTATTGTGAAAGCTCATCTGCACTCTGAATAGCATCTTGTTTCGTAAAAGCCCAATTACCAAGATCATAAACATAACCAACAGGCACATTTTGTCGTTTAGCACTTTCTAAAAATGTCGTTAATGCCTTAACACTGCCACTTAATGCAGTTTGATCATTTTCAACATTCATTGTTATTTTGTCTAAAGGAAATTCACTAAAAGCCTGCTTTAAATCTCCAGTAAATGCCGCAAAATTTCCAATATTAAATTTAATTTTTTTGATTCCCATAATTAAACCTTCTTGAAAATAAGTAACTAATTTAGGGTTTAACGTGCCATTGTCTAAAAAAACTTGATCAGGAACACTATAATTAACAATTAATCCGTATTGTTTTGCTTTTTTTGCAACTTTGGGTAATTCACTATCTAAATCTTTAAAATATTCACGTCTAACTTCGATACCGTCAACACTTAATTTTGAAACGCGATCAACCAATTCATCCTGTTTAATTCCATTTTCTACATCATTCTCAAAAATCCATGTATTTAAAATAACTGTCATCATTTTTCCTCCAATATTAATATTTATTGAGTTTCTTTACCCTATTCATTAATGTCTCAAAATTCATGTCCTCGAATTTTTCTGCATTTTTATTATCAAAATTTTCTCGTTCTATCTCGTTAAAATTTTCTGCTAAGTAATATGCCGTCAAATAGGCTGCAAGGTAATTCTTAGCCGTTTTCACCATGTTTTCATCCTCAAACTTAGCCTCTACAGTTGTAGAGGCAAAGCCCAACGCAAATTTATCAACATCTAAAAAAGTTCTTTTATCCATTTTTAGCGCCTCCAATTCATTATCTATTAACAAGTTAGGTAAACGTTTACATGGATAGTATATATGCAGTATTCCATAATTGCAAGTCTTAAATATAAATATATATTTCTAAACAAGGTAAACGTTTACTCCAGTAAGGTATCTAGCCTGTTTATTTTTTTAACTTTAAATTACATTTTAAGGACAATAAAAAAAGACTTACCCTTGAGCAAGTCTTTTCCATATTAGTATCTACTTAAATTCAGCAGGTATAATTATTTTTTTATTTTTCGTATTTGTTTCACCATTTAATTCATTCAACAATAATTCTGCTGCACTAGCACCTAGTAAAAAAGGATTTTGATTAATCAACGAAGTTCCTGAATTAATCGCTTTTATGACTTCAGTATCTGAAAATCCCGTTACCGCTACCCGTTGATTGACCATGAATCCATCAGCGATAATTTTAGGTAGTAAGTAAAGCAACCAACGTTCCTTCAACGCAAATACAAGCGTTCTTTTATCATCACGTATTAATCTATTTTTCAGTTCAGCATATGTTTGATTTAATTTTGTATCACCATCTATAACCTCAATCACCTTAGTGTCTGGACTGACCGAATTAATTCCGTTATACCGCTCTTCCCGAGTTGAAATACCTGTCACTTCACCAGTAATGATAATGACTTGATCAAATCCTTGATTTAGATAATATCTTGTTACTTGTTGGCTAATATCAAAGTTATTTGTAACAACATTAGCTAAACTAGAATCAGAAAGTTCACGATCAACAATAACAATGGGCATGTCTCGTCTAACCGCATCCCTTAAATCGGCTTCTTTTCTAAGTATTGGTTGCATGATTAGTCCATCAAACGATTTTTCGCCAATAATTTTAAGGATACCTTGTTCTTTATATTTATTAGAATCGGAATCAAATAAAACCGCTGTATAACCTTGTGCATCTAAAATTGAGCTAATACCTTTAAACATTTCTGTGGCAAAATAATCATCCACATCTGAAACAATTGTAGCAATCATTCGACTTTTTTTTGTAATCATCTGTCTAGCCGCGTCATTAGGGACATAGTTTAATTCTTTAATCACATTTTGGACTTTCAATGCTGTCTCTTTAGACATACGCTCTGTTTTACCATTCAAAAAACGTGATACAGTTGCGATTGAAACATCTGCCTTACTTGCAACATCTTTTATATTCGCTTTAGTAGCCATTTTTTCATCCATTCATTAATTATATTATTTCGTCTAGTTTTCCTTTTATTCCGTTGCTAAACTATCTATATATTACCATACTGCTCAATTTATTAGAAAATACCTCACTAAAATAGTAAATAAAAAGGATAATTCTACTTAAAATTCAGAATTATCCTTTTTATTTATTATTTTCACGTTCCGCTAGTTCGAGGTAACGATTGTACCAGATATCTATATATTCTTTAGAAAATGGCCCTTTCCCGTTATCTATCCAGTCCACAAGTGTTCGGACGTTATACTTCAATATCTTATCGATATCGTCAGAATATTCCCATTTTTTCCCGTGTTCTGCATATTCATCTACATCCAATAACCGTTTCTCACCATCTGGGAAAACTTTGACATCTAAATCATAATCTATATATTTCAAAGCTTCCTTATCTAACGTGGCTGGTGAAGCCAAATTACAATAATAAGAAACGCCGTTATCACGTATCATGGCTATAATATTAAACCAATAGTGTTTATGAAAAAAGATAATTGCTGGTTCTCTGGTCACCCATCGCCGGCCATCTGCTTCGGTCACCAATGTATGATCATTACACCCAATAATCATATTCTCACTTGTTTTCAACACCATCGTATCACGCCATGTTCGATGCAAACTACCGTCGTGTTTATAACTCTTTATGGTAATGAAGTCGCCCTCTTTAGGCTCCTTTGACTGATTACTCATCTCTACCAAAACCCACTTTCTAAACACGTAGTGCATTTTACATCGATTGCATGAATATTATACCAAAAAAAGAACTATTTTACTAAAATTTATTTGAAGAAAGGCTGATATATTTGTCCCAAATTTTTTGTTGTACTTTAGGAACTGCAATCTGGTCAAAATCTTTTTCAAGTATGAATTCGCCAGGAAAATAACTTAAGTCAAACGATTTACTTTTCACGGTAAATAATTCAATTAACCATTTTTGATGGGTAAAGGTATGTTTTACGACGGAACCTTCTAATGCTGAAAAAATCAACTTATGGTTCAAATTATCTTGGCTCCATTGGCCTAATTTTATAACTAAATCATCCGTTAATAACACGTCTCCTGGTTTGTCTTCCAGTTCTTCCAGCTTAATTAAAGGAAACGCTAATAAATTTGCGAGCATCCCTTTACTAGAACGTTTCTCAAATAAATACCCTTTTTTTGTTTCAATTATCAAAGCAATATAGGGCATTTCAACTGGTCGCGGCTTCTTTGATTTCACTGGATAATCAAGTTCTTTACCATCTAAATAAGCTTGATTAAACGACTTAACTGGAGAATGTTCAGAATCTGGATTCTTAGCACTCATGTAACTTGAACCCAAATCCATGACAGCTTGGTTAAAGTCTCCAGGTCTTTCTTTAGAAATAATTTGTTGAATGACTTTTTCAAAAATAAGTCGGGTCTGTGGTTTCGCAATATCATCTTCTATCTCAAATAAGCGTGAAAATACACGAAAAGCATTACCATCAACGGCAGGAACAACTTCGTTAAAAGCAATACTTGCGATTGCTCCGGCAGTATATGGCCCAATTCCAACTAAATTTTGCAGTTCCTTAGCTGTTTGCGGCCATTGCCCAGAATAATCTTGAACAACTTGTTTTGCTGCTTTTTGCATGTTTCGAACTCTTGAATAGTAACCGAGTCCTTCCCATGCTTTTAAAATACGTTCTTCTGGCGCATTAGCAAAATTTTCAACACTCGGAAACCATTCCATAAATCGTTCATAGTACGGAATAACCGTATTTACTTGTGTTTGTTGGAGCATAATTTCTGATACCCAAATATGGTAGGGTTCATGGTCTCTGCGCCAAGGAAGATCCCTTTTTTCACTATCATACCAAGTTAACAATGCCTCTTGAAAAGCTGTGATTTTTGCGTCATCCCACATTATCATTCAAGCGCCTCATCTTGTTCTTTCAGCTCAATATATTCATTAATATCATCAAACTGAAACCCTTTTTGAAATAGCCCCTGTTTAACTTTCATGGCGCGCTGACTACCTTCCAAGCGACGTTGCCGTTTCCAGACTTTATCCCCTTGTTTAACAAGTGCATCCCATTCGGCTTCGGGATCAATTTCAAGTTCTAAGGCATCCATTATTTGTGAAATGTCATCAGACTTAAAGCCTTTAGTCATTAATGCCTGACGAACCTTGTTCTTTAAATTACTAAACGATTGATCGTGGTAATGCTTAACTAATTTTTCGGCGACTTTAATTCCATTTTCTAATTGGTCATCAACTGGAAATTCTTCTAAGGCTTCATCAATACTTTCAGCTGCAACACCTTTTAATCGTAACTTTTGGCGAATGACTGTTGGTCCTTTATCCGACGTGTGCATCATTGTTCTAACGTAACTTTTAGCATATTCAAGATCATTTACTAATCTAAATTCATATAACTTTTCGATTGTTTCTTCAATCGCGTCTTCCGTAATTTCATGTTTCTTCAAATAATCCTTAATCTCTTTTACGGTTCGCATTTGCGTTGATAAATAGTTTAACGCTTTTGAATACGCTTTTGAACGATCATCTGCATCAGCAATTTGTTTAATTAATGCCTCATCTAATTCCATCCCTTTAGCAAGATGAAATGAAATAAGAACTTCTTCCCCAATTGGAAAAGCATATTTTTCATCCAGAAAGACATTATATCGTCCAGCACGTTTTTGTGTGGTTATTTTTGTGATTTTTTTTGTCATATAGACTCCTTTAAATGCTTATCTTGTTATTATATCTTTGAACTGCCAAAATGCCAATATTCCTGTGTTATAATAAGAAAAAAGCAATAAGGAGTTTATAAAAATATGTCAGACAATCAAGAATTTGGATCAGAAATTGAAGCCGGTTCACGTTTTCCTTTAACTATTAAACGCTTAGGTATTAATGGTGAAGGCATCGGCTATTACAAACGTAAGATTACATTCGTACCTGGTGCTCTTCCAGACGAAGTCGTTGTAGCAGAAGTCACTAGTGTTGCAGATTCTTATATCAACGCTAAAATTCATAAAATTCGTAAACAAAGTCCTGTTCGCGTTGAACCAAAAGACGCAACATACAGTGAAGTCGGCGGAATTGAATTAGAACATTTAAACTACAAAGGCCAATTAGCTTTCAAAAAAGATGTTATCGTACAATCTTTAGAAAGATATAAACCGCGTGGTTATGAACACTATGATTTAAAAGAAACTATCGGTATGCAAAATCCATATGAATACCGTAATAAAGCGCAATTCCAAGTTCGCGAAAAAGATGGTCACGTCATCGCTGGACTTTACAAACCAAAGAGTCATGATTTAGTAGACTTAAAAGAATTCAGTACGCAACGTCCTACAACAATGCTTGTTATTCGTCACGTTGTTGCGTTATTAGAGGAACTCGGAATTCCTATTTACAATGAAGAAGCTAAATCAGGTATTATCAAAACGCTTGTTGTTCGTGAATCTTTTGATACCGGTGAGGTTCAATTAACCTTCATCACAAACTCGGCAAAATTACCTAAGAAACGTGAACTAGTTATGCATATCTTAGAAGAATTACCTATGGTTACTTCTGTCATGCAAAATATCAACAAAGGTGAAACATCACTTATTTGGGGTGACGAAACCATTAATATCGCTGGCCAAGACTTCATCATGGAACGTCTTGGTAAAATGAAATTCAAATTATCAGCACGTGCTTTCTTCCAATTAAACCCAGTTCAAACTGGCGTTTTATACGATGAAATCAATAAAGCTCTTAACTTAGATAAAAATGAATCATTAGTTGATGCTTACTGTGGTGTTGGTACCGTTGGCCTTTATGTTGCCCATGGTGCTAAAGAAGTTCGCGGTATGGATACAACACCTGAAGCGATTGAAGATGCACGAGAAAATGCTGTTCTATCACATCAAGAAAATACCACATATGAAGTTGGTAAAGCTGAAGATATCTTACCTAAATGGTTGGAAGAAGGTTTCGTACCTGATGCCCTAGTTGTTGATCCACCACGTACTGGTTTAGATGATCAATTAATTGAAGCCATCAATAAGAGTCGTCCTAAAAAATTTGTTTATGTATCATGTAATCCATCGACACTCGCAAAAGATTTAGAATTGTTAACAAAATCATACCGCGTTGATTATATTCAACCCGTTGATATGTTCCCACAAACATCAAAAGTTGAAGCCGTCGTTAAATTATCACGTCGTTCTTCAGGAAAATAAAGCAAAAAAAGAAGCCATAAAATGGCTTCTTTTTTTGCTTTAACTATTCGTTCGACCAACTAAGACGCTACCATAAGCCCAATAGGTCTTTCCTGTTTCAATAACTGTAAAACGGTACATATATGAATCTTCTTTACCATTTTCTTTAATTGTAGCCATGCAATCTACATTAACTGCTTTACCTCTAATTGTAGCATCACTTGCTCTTCCTGTTGTTACTGATAAATATGCTGAATTATAAACATGATTATGCAAGTAGTAAGTGCTTGTCGTACTTACGGTTCCAGTCTGTTTAAGTGACTTATAAGTAATTGATTGATTAAATGTTAAGGCCTTTGAATAAACCCAATATTTATTTAATCCTGATTTAATTTGATACCAAGTTGTTCCTTGGCTTCTATTTTCTGCTCGAGCTAATAATTTCACTGTTTGCCCAGTTAATTGTGTTGAAGAACCATAGTTAACCGTATTATCAGTAGAGTTCTTAACTGAGTTATAAAGCATATATTTATTACTATTAACTTTTGCAGTTTCTGAACCAGATGCACTATGCATTTCTAAATTAACTAGTGCATCCTTATTGACTGCTCCTGTGTAAACCCAATGATCATCTGAACCAATTTTAATACGATACATCGTTGATTTAGCACCATTATAATCAGTTATAACGGCTTTTTGATTAATTGTATATGTTCTATTTTTATAATTGGCTGAATCACCTGTCTTTTTAGATAGATAATCTGAATTGTATACATGATCATGTAACTGATATGACTTACCATTAAATTTAGCTGAAACATTCATTGGTGAGTAACTTACTTTTCTTAATTTTAAGGCGTCACTATAGATCCAATATTTTGTGGATGTCCCTTTAACACGGACGCGATACCAAGTAGTGCTACCATTTTTAACACCACGCATATCTGCATACAATGTTTTACCGCTTAACTTGCTGCTTGAACCTTTATCGACTGCGCCGACCGTCCCTTTAACATGGTTATAAAGACGGTAACTTGTATTATTCATCTGAACAGTTTCTGATCCAGCTGCACTGTGATATGCGACCTTCACACCTAATTGTGTGTAGTATTCTTTGATTAAATCATACAAGTCTGACATTGAATATGACTCATTAAACCATTTATTACCAGATTCGCTATAGTAACCAACTGGATCACCATGATCAGTTGCACCTAAATACTTACTGACATCTGCATGTGCCCAAACTGTTGCGCCCGCTCCATGATTGCTAGCAGTTGCTAAACTTGGTTTCAACCCATATTGTTGTAAAATATAGGCAGTATAGTAGGCGGCATTATTAACTTCTCGTGCAAATGCCGACTTGCTATGAACACGCGTTTCTTCAAATTGCACGAAACGTTGGTTACCTTTAGGACCAGAGCCCCATGACATGACGTTCGTTTTTGCAATATTAATAATATTATGATCGTCAACAAAACTGTGCACAAATGCATTACCATAATTGGCTTTCATAAAAGCCATTTCACCATATATGGTAGATGATGGGTTAGCTGTTTCATGAACAACAACACCTTCTGGTTTACCTTGACGATAAGTCATATCATCGGTTGGAAAACCACCCCAGATAGCACTTGTAATCTCATTTGGTGCAATATGTTGAGAATGTATATAATTATTTACCTTTGATGAAGCCGAAACTGATTGATTCATTAATCCAGCCGCTACAATCCCCAAAACAATGGCAAAACCCATTACTATTTTTTTCTGCATTTTCAATAACTCTCCTATTTTTTTATTGCTATCCCTTAGCAATATTAGTTCAACAACCTAATAAATTAATGTTTATTAATGGCTCCCTTATAGACCCAATGATTAGTAGATCCAATTTTGACTCGGTACATCGTTGATTTAGACCCATTGTAATCAGTAATAATCGCTTTTTTATTAATTGTATAAGTTCTATTATTATGTGTTTTTGATTGACCTGTCTTTTTAGATAAATAATCTGAATTATAAACATGATTATGTAACTGATATGATTTATTATTAAAATTTCCTGTATTTTTTACTGTAGAATAACTTGTTTTTCTTAATTTTAATGCTTGTTTATAGATCCAATACTTCGTTGATGTGCCTTTAACTCTTACTCGATACCAAGTTGTGCTACCTTCTTTTACGCCACGCATGTCCGCATAGACTGTCTTACCTGTCAACTTAGCAGCCGCACCTTTATCACGACTACCTGCTGTTCCTTTAACATGATTGTAAAGACGGTAACCAGTATTAGCTACTTTGACTGTTTCAGAACCGGCTGCGCCATTATAAGCGACTTTAACGGTATTATCTAAACTAGCTAAATTATATCTAGAAATTAAGTTATTTAATTTTTTACCGTAGGCACTACTTGTCGAGTATTTTAAACTCAATGATGCTGTTGCTTTTTGATAAGTACTAGCTTTTTCACGCCATGTACCTGAGTAATACTTAGCATCCCAACTTACACCGTTACGTAAATGGTTGGCATAATCTTGAATAGATGCTTTAGCATTTGGGTATTTTTTAAATTTAGACACCGCATAATAAGCTTTCCCTTTGCTATTATATTCCAATGATTTAACTGAATATGATTGTCCCTTATAGGCACCCTTCATACCAAAAAAATTATTAGCCTTTTTTGCCAACGTACTTTGACCCCAAGAAGATTCAAGAATCATCTGTGATAGCATCACTGATGGATACAAGTTTTTATCTTTTGACACTGCTTGAATCGTTGGTCCATTCTTTTCAATGAGAGCCTTTGTTTGGGCAGTCGTGGCTGCCGTAACTGTTGATTCATTTTTACTTTGATTCCCAATTGGTAAGTTTATTGAGCTAAATCCCGTAATAGCAACAAATGTTACCGTAACTAATTTTGTTAACAACTTTTTATTTTTCATATTTCCCCCTATTTTTCCGAAATTATCAGCTTTAATTATATCAAATTTGCATGTCTAATAACGCCTTTTTCCGTTACATTATGATTACAATTAGTAACGCATAATGCCTCTATTAGTATGCGCCCAACTACACGTTTTTTTGATAATTGAGTCGTCAGGTGATTCATCAGAATACCCTTTCAACGTGTAGATGGCTAATAAATGCTTAACTTCCTTAATGAAATCTATTTTATCCACATAGGTATCACGTCTGTTCTGAACTAAAGATAAGATAGCATCATGATATCTAAATTGGGGTGTTGGATTTTCAAAACCAAGTTCTGCAGCTATTTTACTGGCCAAAGAAACTTGAATATCTGTAAAAAGATGCGCTAAATTTAATTGCTTTAGAAATTGCGAATACTTACTTTGAACTCTAATTCTTAATCCATTGTTGAAAAATAAATCAGTTCCATTTTCTACATCGGAAATATTAGCAAGATGGTGTCCTGCCGTCCATGAGGCATCCCGTTTTGATGGCCCACTATCTGGAAATAACTGATACATACCACATGTGTAAGGTAGAGCTTGTTTCTTTTCAACTAATGACACAATCGCACGCATTGCGACAAAAGTTAGAATTTTTTCATTAATCAAGCGATTCACAAAATTTGTTGTTGTGTATTTACATAATAAAATATCTTTATGCTTATCAAAAATAATGGATCGTAAATCATCCCGTCTGTGTGTTATATGGTGAATATACAAAGTTGTCTCCATGTTCACTTGATAGTTATCCGTTACAATTCCATGTTCTGTAAAAAAATGATCATCCGTAACGTCTATTATTGGATGATTCTCCAACAAGTTTCGCCAATATTGAGACCCAACAGTCAATAAGCGTGTTTCTGGATAATCTATAATTTCTTTAAAATCCCGTTCTAATTCATTCTCCAAGTTCAATAGCCTACTCCTTTTCTTACTTTCATTTAACAACTTATCCTATGTTACAGATTTAATTGTAACTAATCTTGTGTGAACTTAAGTCTAATTGTTAAGTTTATCTTAAGAAAATTAATAGTCTACCTTTAATTCTTAAATGCTCATCAAAAACCCATAAATACGCTCATTTCGTCGTCTATTTTAAAATTGAATAACCTCGTATTCTAATTAAGAACCTTGGCCAAGGGATCTTAAAAGAAACGAGGCAACTCTACTAATATGTCAAATCAAATAAACCCAGGTCTAGCTTTTCTACTGAAAAATGACCGTGAAAAACTTATCTTTGGTGTTCTAAAAAGAATGTCGATTAATCAATCGCATGCTTCATATGACGATTTCGTACAAGAAGCACGATTAGCATTCAGCGCTGCATATGACCAATACCCTAAAACTATTGAAGATAATGAACAAACTTTCATGGTTTACGCCTATCAACGTGTCTACTGGCGACTTCTTGATTTAATTAATCGACAATCTAATCAACAAACGCATTTAGAACCTAATAAGGATGATTCAACTAATCCAACTGATTCCATCATTGATTTAACCCTCCAAACACAAGATACTATCGCTGAAAAATTATTTACAGAACACCTTTTTAAATCACTCTATGACCTCTGTTCAAACGCCGAACAACATTATCTAGTCGATTGTTATATTAGACACAAAACAGTCACAGAAATTGCTGCCAGTCATCATGTTAGCCGTCAAACAGCCTATAACTGGCGTAATAGCGTCGGTCGGAAAGTACTTTTAGTCATTGCTCAAATGAATCAAGAATAAATATCAGTATTTGCTTTACAAAATGGTTAACCGATTCTTTATTATCTATGTAAGGCGTCGCGGCACTTATCAAATATAGACACACAAAGGAGAACATATATGAGTAAAACTTGGGTAAAAACAAACGTTATCGTTGAGGGATTAAGTTCTGACGGCTCTGAACGTAAACGTTCATTCGCTAACATTACTGAAAATGCCTCTAACGAAGCTATTGCACAACTCGGCGCTACAGTTGCTTCATTAACTGGTGATAACACCGTTAAAATGACCATCCGCACAGAATCAAGTCTTTTAGCTTAATCAAACCTAAGGAGGAAATTATATGAAACAATTAGATTTAGCATTTAAAAATGAAGCGGGTAAAACGCGCCATATGAAATTACGTTACGTTAATACAGATTTAGATCCAGCAACCGTTAAGAAAGCCATGGATGACATTACAGGTTCTGATTTATTCCATCGTGATAACGAAAAAATGTTCGTAACCCCTATCTCAGCACAATTTGTTGAAACCATTGAAACACCAATCTACACAAACGATTTAGTTTAACCGTAAAAGCCAACTTAATTGTTGGCTTTTTTTGTACCCTCATAGCACCTATCAATTGCCTTTTAACATCATATTGGCTATTCTAAAATTTAGGGGGATTGTAATGAATAAAATAGAAGATAAAAAAATGACGTTTTTCACGGTTTTCTTGTTAGGAATTAACGGTATTATTGGATCGGGGATTTTCTTATTATCTGGTAAAATTTATAATGATATTGGACCACTCAGTATCTTTACAATTATCGCTGCAGCATTAGCAGTCACCATGATTGTGCTCTGTTACGCAACACTAGCAAGTAAATTTTCGGAAGATGGTGCGGCTTGGTTATATGCCTATAATGCATTCGGTAAATTTACTGGTTTTCAAGTTGGTATATTTACTTGGATATTAGGCGTAGTGACTTTGTCAGCCGAAATTGCTGCGTTACTAACTGTCTTAAAAATACTTTTTCCAGCATTACAACAAACGCTTATTTATGATGTTTCAGCAATTGCCTTAGTCATTATTCTAGGCATCATTAATTATTTTGGAACAGCTATTCTAGATTTCGCAGACAATCTGTCTTCTGCAGCTAAAGTATTTATCATGTTACTCTTTATTATTGTCGGTGCTTTCTTCATTAAGGATGCTCATTTTACGCCCATGATTCCGACTGATATTCACAGTAACACTCAGTTATTTACGAAATTTAATACAGCATTTGGTGTCATTTTTTATATGTATACTGGCTTTTCATTTTTACCGATTGCTGCTGCTAAAATGGATAATCCGGAAAAGAATATTCCGAAAGCACTATTAAGCGTTATTGCAACGGTGACTTTATTATATGTTTTACTTCAAACGGTTGCCGTGGGTATCCTTGGCCCTAACTTAGGATCGTACTCATTACCAATTGCTGCGGCATTCAAAAGTATCTTTGGTCAGTGGGGTTATATGATCATTATCATTGGGATGTTGATCTCTATTCTTGGGGTTGCCATCTCAGTATCATTCAATACACCTATTGTGGCTGCATCGCTAGCAAATGAACATCAGCTTTTACCAAAAATAATCGGTAAGCAAAGTAAACACAATACACCGGTTATCGCAATCATTGTGACATCTATCACAAGCATCCTCCTGCTACTTAGCGGTAGTTATTTATTCTTAGTATCATGCATTGTCTTTGCATCGTTTGTCCAATATGTACCAACAATTCTAGCAACATTTAAATTCAATAATGATCCAAATTTACCAAAAGGTTTCAAATTACCAGGTGGTCCAATTATTCCAAGCCTTGCATTAATTATCTCACTTTACTTACTGTTAAGTTTTAATTGGAAAATCATCTTATTCGGCGTTATCGTGTTAGTACTAGGGTGTTTACTCTACTGGTTTGATAACCGAAAAAAATAACCATTGATTTTGAAAGTTCAAAACCAATGGTTATTTTTCTATTAAATTTTGTAGATATTCATGACTTTCCAACATTTCGCGACAATCATTTTGATTTTCTAAATCAATTTCGTAAATAGTCGTTGCATTTGGATTAAGCAAAGGATATGCTAACTTCCAATCAATCTTGCCTTTTCCTAAAGTTAAACTATCATGAAATTTACCCATTGAATCGACTAAGTGATAATGGACGATATTTGGCATTAACCGTTTCAAACTCGCTTGTAAGTCAGTATTACTACCTGCTTGTTTAATAAAGGCATGCGATGTATCAAATGCTAAGCGATACCCTTTTTGTAGAATAAACTGATCCATCTCTTCAGACCCATAATAAAATAAATCAGAAATCGAATTCTCAAACATGACGTTATTTTGTCCATATTTTTGATAATAATCCATCCGATTAAATAACGCTGATTCCGCAACCTCAAAATTAGGATATTCAGCAATAATTGTTGGCGTTTGTCGATTATATGAACCATGAATGAGGGTTTGAATTGATTTATCTTTTGCGAGCTGAATCAATGTCTCAGTACTTTCTCTAACAAAACGATATAACCTAGGATCAGCTGTTTCGGAAACGGCTAATTCAACAGATTGTTCACCAACCTTCATTGGATGATGCATGACAATCTTCTTCGTAGTTGCCTTCACCTCATCAATCTCATCTGATAATCGTTTTAATCCATCTCCAGAAACATCAAATTCATTTAGATAGAATTCAAAAATATCTGGATTATGTTGTAACCGATCATGGAGTTGAATTGGGTCAGTTCCCGCCTTTAATCCTAATGGTATTGTCATTTGAATCATCTCCTTGGTACTATGTTAGCATTAAATTGGGTGAAAATAAAAAGGAGTGACTTCTAATGATTCAATTTCTCAAATCACTAGAAAACTCCCCTTTTCTATACTTCAATTTTAGCCATAAATTCATGTAAAGCATCTTGCCAACTTGGTACTTCAAATCCCGTTGCTTTAACTTTACTCAAATCCATAACTGAATGTCTAGGTCGGTATGCCTTTTGTGGATATTCTTCAGACGTTACTGGA
The DNA here is from genome assembly GCF_056782195.1 of Dellaglioa sp. CoH-55-MRSF-8. The sequence continues at coordinate 138,829 of NZ_JBXAYH010000003.1, read as the reverse complement.
CTTATTTCAACTACTTCATCCTTTAAAATCTCACTAGCAAATTCATACCAAGTACATGAATTATCATTAGAAAGCTGATATAACCCATAAGGAATATTTTTTTGAACTGCATATAACATAAAATCAGCCAGCGTTCTAGTCCAAGTTGGCCGTCCAACCTGATCACTAACAACAGTCAGATGATCATGAGTTTTAGCTAAGTTTAGCATCGTATAGACGAAGTTCTTTCCATATTCGCCAAAAACCCATGATGTACGGATAATATAATACTTACTCATTATTTTAGCAACGGCTTCTTCTCCAGCTAACTTCGTCCGACCATATTCATTTTTAGGCGCAGTGGGTGTTTTTTCTGTATACATTTGATCATTAGTCCCATCAAATACATAATCAGTACTAATGTAAACTAACGTAGCACCCACAGATTCTGCTGCTGTGGCAATATTCTGAGTACCTATAACATTAACTTGTTCATTAATAGCTTTACCAGGTTCTTCTTCAGCATTATCAACAGCTGTATAAGCTGCACAGTGGTAGACAATTTCTGGGCGATTATCTAAAAAATAATTATTAACTGCTTTTGAGTCAGTAATATCTAAATCTTTAGAACCAGTTCCTGTATATACAATCTTTTTTTCATCTAATAAATGACTTAATTCTGTTCCTAATTGACCATTTACACCCGTAATTAATATTTTCATAATTAGCTCCTTCAAAAAAAGAATGGACTTAAGTCCATTCTTAGTTATTATTGTCCATTTTTTGCATAATTTGCTTCAACTGCATCTTTCTCAGCTTTCCACCAATTTTCATTATTTCGGTACCAATCAATCGTATCTTGTAATCCTGATTTAAAATCAGTAAATTCAGGATTCCAACCAAGCTCTTCACGTAATTTTGATGAATCAATAGCATATCGTAAATCGTGTCCTGGGCGATCTTTAACGACATCATAAGCATCTTTAGGTTGACCCATTAATTCTAAAATCAACTCCAAAACAGCCTTATTATCTTGTTCACCATCCGCACCAATCAAATAAGTTTCACCAATACGACCCTTATTTAAAATAGCCCAGACAGCACTTGAATGATCATTAGTATGAATCCAATCGCGAACATTTTTACCAGAACCATATAACTTAGGCCGGATTCCACTCAAAACATTAGTAATCTGTCTTGGAATAAACTTCTCAATATGTTGGTATGGTCCATAATTATTGGAACAATTTGAAATTGTTGCCTGTAAATTGAATGAACGCACCCATGCACGAACTAATAAATCTGATCCAGCCTTTGTTGATGAATATGGACTGCTTGGATTATAACGTGTTTCAGGTGTGAATTTTTCACCTTCACCTTCCCCATGACCGGGTAAATCTTCGCGTAATGGTAAGTCTCCATACACTTCATCAGTTGAAACATGATGGTAGCGGACATTGTATTTACGACAAGCTTCTAGCAATGTATATGTTCCGATAATATTAGTTTGAATAAAAGGTGATGGATCTTTTAAAGAATTATCATTGTGACTTTCTGCAGCGTAATGTACTACCGCATCTGTTTTGCTAACAAGTTCATCAACTAGTTTAGCGTCAGTAATATCTCCCACTACTAGCTCAACACGATCAGCAGGTAGTCCAGCTAAATTTTCTTTATTTCCTGCATAAGTTAATTTATCTAACACGGTAATGTGAACATCTGGGTGGTTATTAACCACATAATGGACAAAATTAGAACCAATAAATCCGGCCCCACCTGTTACAATAATATTTTTCATTTAAAAACACCTCTCCTATTTAGATTTCTCCATACACAAACGGATTGTCTTTTTCAAACTCTGTAAACGTTGGTTGTGCAGCATCTTTTTCAGATGTAATTGCTTGGTCAAAATCAATAGGCCAATCAATATTTAGTTCAGGAGTTTTAAATGAAATCCCACCATCTGCTGCTGCATTGTAGTAACCATCACATTTATAAAGGAAATTAACATCATCTGTTAATGTTACAAATCCATGGGCATACCCTTTAGGAACTAATAATTGGCGATGGTTACTTGCAGAAAGAATATATCCTTCCCACTGTTTATAAGTAGGTGAACCTTTTCGAACATCGACAATAACATCTAGTACTGCCCCTGTCACGACCCGAATTAATTTAGTTTGTGCAGCTTCTCCACGTTGAAAATGAAGTCCTCTTAAAACGCCAGCTTGTGTTGATAATGAATGATTATCTTGGATAAAATCAATATCTATTCCAGCTTCTTTGAAATCTTTGTCTGAATATGACTCCGTAAAAAAGCCGCGATTATCACCAAATACTGCTGGTTCAATAATCTTAACATCTTGTAACTTTGTTGTTGATACTTTTAATTTACCCATTACTTTTTATCCTCTTCTTCTGCGATACGTAACATGTACTGTCCATAATCATTTTTTTTGAGTGGTTGTGCTAGATCAATTAATTGTTCGCGTGAAATATAACCCATTCGATAGGCGATTTCCTCTAAATTAGCTACTTGCATATTTTGCATTCTTTGAACAGTTTCAATAAACTGCCCTGCTTCAAGTAAACTTGCATGTGTCCCTGTATCAAGCCAAGCAAATCCACGTCCCATAATTTCAACATGTAGTCTTCCTTTTTCAAGATAGACCTTGTTAACATCCGTAATTTCAAGTTCGCCACGTGGTGACGGCTTAATATTTTTTGCTATATCAACAACTGAATTATCATAAAAGTATAAGCCTGTTACTGCAAAATTACTTTTAGGGTGATCCGGTTTTTCAACAATCGAAATTGCTTTATGGCTCTCATCAAATTCAACAACACCAAAACGCTCGGGATCACGCACTTGATAACCAAATACGGTAGCCCCCTCAGTTTGATTTGCAGCCCGTTCAAGCATCTTAGTCATACCTGGACCATAATAAATATTATCACCTAAGATGAGCGCAACGCTATCATTACCAATGAAATCAGCACCAATAATGAATGCTTCTGCTAATCCATCTGGTGTAGGTTGAACGGCATACTCTAAATTAATGCCTAATTCAGAACCGTTGCCCAATAATTCTTGAAAACGTGGCGTATCTTCAGGAGTAGAAATAATTAGAATATCCTTGATACCTGCCAACATTAATGTTGATATTGGATAATAGATCATTGGTTTATCATAAATCGGCATCAGCTGTTTACTTGATGCACGTGTCAATGGATATAAACGAGTCCCACTACCTCCGGCTAAAACTATTCCCTTCATACACTTTTCCTCCTAAAATATTCTAATTAATTTTTGTAAATGGTAGCTACAATAACTACTTAACACAGCTTTTAAAAATAAAAATCATTATTTATTTAATATCCTTCTTAAAACCAATTTTTTAACATAATTTGTTTCGTCATATCTAATAAATAAGAAATAGAATAATGTACTTGCTAGAATAAATACAACAGCAGATGCTATCAAAATACTGAAAATCCCTTGAATTACAATAATTTTTAGTAAATACGAAATTATTCCTAATTCTATTCCAATTATTCCCATATAACCAAAATATTTAAGATAATATTTTTTCATACTACGTTTGAATCCATATTTGAATAAGATAAGTGGTTCCCACCATAAATTAATTCCAATATTACTTACTATTGTACCAATTAATATACCATTAATGCCGAGATTTGTTGTCATTAACAAAAGAATTGAAACTATCATATTAACTACAGCTTCAAGTAGTGATTTATATCTCATTGGCCAAAATAATCCACGTGCACCAATAAAATTTAATACAGTCTGTCTAAATTGAACAAGTACAAAATTTATAACAATAAGTAACACGGTAAAGTTCGATAAGACGTAATTTGATCCTATCCAAAATTTAATAAAAGATTCAATAACTGCGTATAACGTTATAGCAATAACTGATGTAATACCGGCATTTATATACATATAACGATAAAACACAACTTCTTGATAATCTTCATCCTCCGTTACTCCTAGATTACCTAATCCAGCTGTGACAGCAGAGATACTTTGTGTCAACACACTGGAAATACTATTTACAATCAGCATATAATTAGAATATATTCCTACTAATCTAACGCCTAAAAATGCCGATATTAATATATTATCCGTTCCAAAAACTAATATAGTACCAATTTTTGAAGAAACAGTCCCAAATATATTTTTCTTCATATAGTTGATGACTTTAGGATTTACTTTAACAGTTTTCATTTCGGAAAGAAATTCAAATTCCCTATCAACAAGTTTTGAAATTCTCAAGTTAGATAACAATGTTATAATTATTTGGATTACTAAGTACCAAACATATTGTCTAAATAAAAGTAAAAAGATAATTTGTAATACTGTCTGCATTATCGTAAAAATTAATCTATTTAAACTATCCTTATATCCTTCTTGATTTGCAATTAATAAGGAACGTTTATACGTAAAAAAGTAACTAACAACCGTATTTAATAAAAATAGTACAAACATAACTCGCGGAAATGGTACAGGACTACCGCCCTTCATTAAAATAGTTATAAATGGAGTAAATGCTAAACCCATAATCAAAATTACGATACCAATCACATTATACACTTTTCTAAATAAATTCATGACACCAGCAATTTCACCATGATTACTAGTAGCAAGAGGATCGTACAGTGAGTACGTTATCGCCCCACCAATCCCTAATTCAGCAAAGGATAGAAAACTCAACACATTAGCATATAGCCCATTGATTCCCATGTAATCGGCACCAAGAGTTTTAATAAATACTGTCTGCAATGCAAACTTCAAAACTAACATTATTACTTGCGATAGTGCAGCGATTGATGTATTTTTAGCTGCTATACCAGTTCGAGAATTATTATTCATACATCACACTTACCCTCATCTGTTAAGTTCTTGTACACGTTTAATTTCTGTTTTAATTTTATCCGTGTACTTTAACATGCCGTTATCATAGACATCATTAATATCGTGCTTCTTAAAATCAAGATAACTACGTTCTTTTATATCATTACTTTGATCAGCATATCCTCTTTTTACTTTATTCTCGAATTCTTCAAGTGATTTTGCATAGTAATGATTAACCCTCACGTGTTCCCTTGATACAATTTTAGGTCTTTTTTCATTTGTCCATGGATATCCCCATAACCTATTTCCGTTTTCATCAGTCGTTTTACCGGCCACATCATACCAATGTGGTATTCTCATATCAATTACTAATCTAGGATTTACGATAGGTTTTGAATCTAAAATAATATCATTTTTTGATCTATTTAAAAATGTCTCAGTAACTAATCCATTTGATTTTTTAATCAAATTAGATGAGCCGAACATCACCCAACCAATTTCAATTTGAGCAACGTTTTCACTAAATTCATTTAAAAAAGAATCAATATTTTTTTCATCAATTAATACTAAATATTCATCTAAATCTAGTGTTAATAGCCATTTTGTTTCTGTCTTACAGCGCTCGACAGCATCCAGATATGCTGGTATTTGTTGCTTATCACCCGGAAAATAGATATATTCAACCACTTTACTTTTAATATACGGTTCTAAAATTTCTTTTAAATTATCAGTAGATTCGTTATCATAAATATAAAATTTTGATATACCAATAATTTTATGATATTCAATCCATTCTTGAACGTATAGTGCTTCATTTTTAATAATTGCCACTAATGACACGCTATTAATAAAATCAGTTTTTTCTTCAATTATTTTTACTTGTTTATACCTTTTATTTCCGTAGTTCATCTTATTTTTCATATACTTTATCATATTATATGCCGTAATAAAATTACGCCTAAAACTTTTTTTTATTAAATTGATAGTAACCACCTAATCACTCTCTATTAAACAAACCATATAATTATTCTTTGTGCTGTTGTATTAATTAAACTATGAAATTTATGATACAAAGAATATCTTTTAAAGATATTCTTTGTATCATAAAACTTATATGTATCTTCTAGCATTTTTTTTTCAGTATCATTTTTAATGATATTAGAAAATCTTTCATACAGAACAATATTTTCCTTTTTAATCCGACCTAATTGTTTATATCTTATTTTTAATCTACGAAAAACTTCATACAAGTGTACATTACTCTTACCAATTCCGATGACGTTATTTTCATGTTGTCTATAGTAAACCGTTACTTTATCAATGTACGTTAAATTCCCACTTGCTGAGCTGATTTTAGCAATAATTGAATCATGCATTGTTACATTTTCAATATCTTCATCTGTTAACATAAGTACTTCATCTCTTAGTTTCTTATTAATTGCTAATGCCGCTCCGGTTACTTTAAAATTGAATAATAAATCATTCAATGAATGATTATAATTTTCGCCTACTAACATTTTAGACATTTTAATATTTGTTGAAACAGCCTTTTTATCAGCAATCATAAGATCTGAAAATATAGCTTGTGTTATTTTATTGTCTAACAAATCAAATTTATCCATAAATTGCATTATTTTATCTGAAACCCAAACATCATCTTGATCAGAAAAAAAATAGTAATCAGCATCGACAACCCTAAGTAATTCAAAAAAGGAACGTTTAACACCCATATTTCCGCTTGAATAAATTATTTTTAACAAATTTTTATTTTCGTATCTTTTTAAAATATCTATTGTATTATCTGTTGAACCATCATCTCTAACATAAATCTGTATGTTATCTTCATTTTTATATTTTTGCTCAATAATACTATTTAATTGTTCCTCGACGTACTTTTCGCCATTATACGTTGACATAATCACAGCTATATTTTTCAAAAATTTACTCCTTAATTACTTTTCTTTAAACGACAATGCTAAAGCGATTTCCAATGTACTAAATATGGAATACTGTCAACAAATTCTTGTGGTACTAACACTCCATAAAACGCTATAACAGCTAATAAGAGTATCCCCACCATCATTAAATCAATCTTTAATAATATTCTACTATCAATCTCATCTTTATGCTCCCTAATTAGCGCGTATGCAATTATAATTGGTGCGAAAGAGTTACGTTGGAACCGTTGATATTGTATCGACATAACTAAAAATGGGAGTGCTACAAGACCAGTTAACGAAATTAAGAATAACAATTTCAATTTATTTTTAATCTCAGTTGATAGGCTATTAATTTTCAAAAAATAATATCCAAGTCCTAACATTGAAAAATATGATAAAGCTATTTCTATAAGCATTATTTTTGATGAACCAGCAGCATAACTTGTGTTCAGTTTATCAAACAATTGTGTCCTAGATGAATGCAATGAAACTTTCGTTATTATATTTTTCAATAAACCACTTAAACCTGGAATAAATTGTACAATTGTTAAAATTACAAAAAAACCAATAATTAATTGTACAAAAATTTTCACATATTTTTCGCTCAAAAAGCTTAAGGGAATTATTATTAAAAATATATATCCAGATGAATGCATTGATGCGCTCAATAAGATTAATCCGATGGCAATAATAATATTTTTTACATTTTTTTTCTGTAAAAAACTTAGCCCTAATAGAGCAATAGAAATCATAAAAAAATTACGTGCCTGTGTTGCCTCATTAAAAAAAGGAAAAATTGCAAAAACCCAAACAAAAGATCCTAAATTCTTTGTAAATCTTAATATTGCAACTGTCAAAATAATAAAACTAACAATAAATAATATTAATCTAAAATCAGCATATGTCACTCCGTTTGCCGCAAAAATTCGAGAAAGCCACATATAGCCCCACTCAAATTGGTGATTATATGGTGCTAAAGAACTATTATCATAATTAATAAGATAACTAGGATAATCGGTCGTCGTCATCTTACTAGCAGCACCCGCTAGCCATGCTAATATTCCGATTCCAATGAACGGAATGATATTATTTTTTTTACCATGAACATGATCCAAAAAGAAATTGGTTACTATTGCAAATAAATATGTCATATAAACTCCTAGATAGTCATTTCTTAAACAATTAATGAAATTTGCTTATGCTGTATTCCATTTTTAATTAAATTTTATGTAAATACTAACATTATTTTTTGAATAACCTTAATATTTCCTCCAAATAGAGTAAGGTATTGTGACCGTGAATATTGGTAAAAAAACCATTCTTTTTGCCAAATATTATGGCTTCGATACCCTTCTTTTCTACAAAATATTTCAACATAGTAATTCTTTTTTTTATTTTAATAGGCGAATTTGAAAATTGTAGTTCTAATTCATTAACCAATTTGGAAAATCGATCAAATTTAACTTTATATTTTTTTAAATCAATTAACTTACTTTTTATAATTGTACTTTTTTTATGTGCATCGGCACCTCTTGTAATATTAAATGAATGCATTCTATGACCATCAGTCGCACTATCTATATATCCAATCCCATCATATAATCCAGCAACTAATGCAAGCCATGCATCATGATTAACTGCTTCTATCGGGATGTTTTTTGAAATTTCTAATAAGTTACGATTAATAATCATCGTATTACCCATTAACCAGTTATGTAGAAAAATACGTTGATATGTTGGTTTATTTTTCTTTTCTACACCACTGTAGTTCACACTTCCGTCCCCCACTACTTCAAAAAACTCGTCATAATTCGTATATACAAGCTTAGGCAGTACTTTTTCGTTAGGCAGGTGTCTAATTTCATTTAATGATATCTCAATTTTATTTGTATACCATACATCATCCTGATCTGAGAACATAACATATTCATACTGGTCTGGAACGTTATTCATTAAAATTTCAAAATTTCCTAATTGGCCCTTTTCATTAATATTTAGCGAGCTATCTAGTATCGTTATTTTAGGATCTCTTTTAAAATTATCTAAAATTTTACTGGTATTATCTTTCGAAAAATCATCTCTAATAAATAGGTGCCAATTCCCATATGATTGATTCTTAATACTTTCAATTTGCTCCATTAAAAATTTTTCACCATTGTAGGTAGCCATTAAAATTGCAACGTCACTCATAATTAGATCCTCCTAATTAGCTAAAGTGTTCAGCGAATATTTTTCTTAATTGTTCTTTCGTTTCTGAAAGGCTCTCCAATGGTAACGATATGTCGTTTATAACAACTATTTTTGCCTTGGATTTTAAGGCGCGCTTTATTTTTGAAAAATCTCCATCTTCTGGCAACTTCTCAAACTTTCCAAACGAAAATCTACGTGGTTCAAAATTCCCTTTTGAAAGTTGCCAATCGCGTGCCAACCAAATATTTACATCATTTCTAGTACGAAAACGATTTTTACTAAGTTCGGCTAACAAAGCTGGTTCTTTTTGATATATTTCTTTAAATGTACTTTTCAATAAACTACTAGGCAAATGCGGTTCATACCATCCCAGAACAGACCTATATGGTAAAACTAAGAAATTTCTTACATTTTGAAACCCGTATTGCCAATTAAATATTTTAAAGAAATTCTTCTTCAAAATATTATTTTTTGAGAACCACTTATTAATAATAAGTATATTATTAAAAGGTATTAACGAAAATTCTTCCGACGGTTGAATAAGTCCCATTAATCCTACATCCTTAGGAGTCCCATCTTGAGAAAAGAAATCTGTTGGATCTACCTTGTTAGTTATAAACGTATCGTCATTAAATACGATAAAATGTTCCGATAAATTTTTAATTCTTGGAATATTCATTTCAATGACATTCGAATTAAAAGTAGGTAAATATTCTTCAGGAATAAAATCAGAATGATCAACAATTGTTAGATTTTTCATGTCCAATGGAAACTTCGGAACTTGTTTGTCGGTAATTAAAAAAATATGGTTTACCCATGGTGCAAATTTTTTTACACCTTCAAACCACCATTTAAAAATATCATAATCTCTGAAACGTTCATCCGCATTTAAATTTTTGTTTCCCGCGTACTTATTTTTTTTATTCCGCCAGATATCATCATTTCCATCAACCCATGTCACTACAAAATCAATTTTAAAATTATCACTCATGACTAAGTTCTCCTTAATATTTATTAGTGATTTTAATATTCAGATAAAAAGTGTTAATCTATTTTCAATCTTATATTTAGAGCCAAATTCTTCGTATTCTAGCCTTAAGCTCCCCATTAAATAATTGCTTAATATAATATTGGAAATATCTGCGGATACCATTAGGCCATTTTCCTTCATTATATTTCTTTATATTTTCAATAGACAACTTTTCATCTGTTATAAACTTATTAGGTACAATTAAAAAGCTATGGTCATCATTTGATATTTCAACATCAACTTGCATTTTTCTTTTTTGTAAATGAATATATTCTATCTTTTTAGTTTTAATTTTTCCGTTATCAATATAATTCATTACTAGTTCCCCATCATGCCATCTAAACACTTGATATTGTTTTCCCTCAGAAATATCAAGTGTTATAAATCGAAATGCTTTTACCCAAATATCAGCATAATAGACCTTTTCTTTATATGGATCATATATTCTCATATCTGTGTCGGGCATAAATTTTGCAGTTCCCCAAATTTCATCAAAGTGAGTTGCGTCATCAGTTGTAAATGCCTGCTTATAATTGTACGTCCCTTTTTTATGATGATCAATTTTATATGCATTATTAATTTGATTATTATTTCTATACATTTGAAAATGTCCACGAGTATTTATTTTGTCATATTTTTTTAGTATATCCTCAGATAAAAATTTTTTTAAATCTCCAAATATAGTATCAATATCCACAAATCCCCACCAATCATATCCCGAGATGTCTTCCTCAAATATTTCACCGTAAGCCGGTTTGTAGTCATTCAACTTATACGGATTATTAATTTTTATAGGAAATGTATAATGTGATCTTATTTTCGCTTGAATATCTTTAAAGTTGACTATTTTTATTTTAACATTCGGTATGGTTGTAGATATATTTTGATCAGTATATATTAGAAAATCTATCTCATTATTATATTCCGCTGATTTTAACCATAAATCAAAATAATTTGGTAATTCTCCAAAATATATAGCTATCAATACTATTTTTGTGTTTTTAATCATTGCGAATCCTTTCAATTTATAGACAACATCGCATAATTTAAATTTTAGAATATAAACTATACATAATTTCATTTACATTCTTAATACTATATTTTTTTGATACTTCAATATTGTTTTTAACAATTTTTTCGTATTCTTTATCATTGATGCCTAGTAAATTTTCTATAGCTTTCACAAACTGGGAAATATCAGTAGGATCATCCACTACACACCCGCTGATACCATTTTCTGTGTAATCTTTGATCCCCCCTAAGTAAGTACTTACTAATGGAAGACCAGTAGCCATAGCTTCTAATCCCGCTAGTCCTAATCCTTCTCGTTTAGATGGAAAAAGAGAAAAATCTGCTATATCTAAATATTGTTTAATATTTTCAGAATAACCTGTAAAAATAATCTTTTCTTCTAATCCATACTCTTTCACTTTTTTTTCTAATAAATCTCTTTGATCTCCAACACCGCATATAATATATGTAATATCAATTTTATCTTTCAATTTATTTACTGCTTCTATTCCCACAATATGATTTTTCCGCTTAGATAATTCACCTACAGAAATCATCACTTTACTATTCTTACTTATCTTTAAATCAGTTTTCAATTCATCGATATTAGTTGATTGTTCTCGTAATTGTTCCCATTTTATTCCAACGCCAGGCACATGTAAAACTTCTTTTATACCAAAAGATTTTCCAATTGAGTAATCTTCATTGTTGATTGTTATTAAAATATCCGTATATTTAGATAAGTAACGTTCTATAGGATAAAATAATATCCAATCTTTTTTCGGCCCGCCCTTAAAGAACTGAAAGCCATGTGCCGTATAAACAATTTTAGTTTCTTTATTATTTTTAAAAACTAATCTAGTTAATACACTTCCCATCGGTGAATGGCAATGCACAAAATTATAGGTAGTTGTACTTGCTAATTTTTCAAGCTGATTATATGCTTTTTTATTTGCTTTTATTGAACCAATTCCTCTTAAAAAGTCAATTTGATGACAAATTATATTTTTTCCTTCAAGCTTCTTTTTTAAGGAATTAGCCATATCATCTGGTATAGTTCCAGCGGAATAAAAGTTAGTTGCAACTTCCACATTATATCCTAATTCTTGTAATATTCTGATATTATCCATATTAAATTGTTCAATCATTGAAGCAACCGACGCAACGATTAAAACTTTTTTCATTTCTTATCCTCCATTAAAATTTTCGTTATCGTATTTTCTAATGTAAGTCCTAATGTATATTCGAAAGAGCACTCGCTAATTTTTTTATCATAAACTTTACTACCATATATTTTATTAAAAACACGAAACTTCCTTGATAATAGAGAAATAAGCGGATTAAAAATAGAGATAAAGTATACTTTCTTTCTTAATAATTTCCTTGTTACTTTGATTACATCGCTTGTAGAAACATATTCTTTATTTTGAGGGAAATAAAGGCCTGATGCATCATTAATAATTATCTGTTTGATAAATTCTGTTAATACATCTACATAAATCATACTTCGTTCATTGTTAATACTTGGGAAAATCAGGGATTTCTCAGCTAACTTCAGTAGCCTTGGAAAATTACCCTTACTATTCGGTCCGTAAACCATCGGAGTTCTGATAACAACCGTTTTAAAGTTATCGTCTGCTAATTTTTGAATTTCTACATCTGCCTGTAGCTTACTATCACCATAAAAATCAATTGGGTTCATTATTGTCTCTCGAGTAATTATATTAGTATTTTGTAGTCCATTTTTTTCACCATATACTATCATACTTGATAAAAAAATAAATTGTTTCACTCCCTCAGATTTAGCTTTTTTAGCCAAATTAATTGCGAGATCTCTATTTACTTTATAATATTGATCCTCCATACTCGGATCCGAAGATACATGTGCAATACCCGCAACATTAAGTACTACATCATATAGACCAAAATTTTTTCCTCTCCATTTATCATCTCGAACGCTCATCATATCAACTGATATATCTTCCGATTCTGATTTATTAATCCAGCTTTTAAATGCCCCTCCAATATAACTATGTGCACCGGTTATCAAAACTCGTTTAGTCATCACTCTTACCTTCCTTTACACCATCACTCTTTAAAACTGATGTAATTGTTCCAAAAAAAATTTTTAAATCTTCTGAAAAAGATAAAAGTTGCACGTAATCACCATCAATTTTTGATTTCTCAGCAATAGATAATTCATCTCTCCCACTAATTTGTGCTAATCCAGTTAACCCTGGGTAAACGTTATTAGCGCCGTACTTTTCACGTTCGTTAATTAAATCTTCTTGACTCCAAAGTGCTGGTCGAGGACCAACGATACTCATCTTACCTGTTAAAATATTAATAATTTGTGGTAATTCGTCAAGACTCGTTTTTCGTAAAATTTTACCCGAGCGAGTAATGAAAGCATCCGGATCTTTCAATAAGTGAGTAGGTACATCAGGTGTATCAGTTCTCATCGTCCTAAATTTTAAAATACCAAAGTAGGTTTTATTAATACTTACCCGCTTTTGTACAAAGAAAATAGGGCCTTTCGAATCGACTTTAACAATAATTGCGATAATTAAAAAAATAGGCGATAAAAGTACAAGGCCTACTAAAGAAATAACAAAATCAATTGTTCTTTTAAAATATTTTTTATACATTAACGCATACCTTCCGAATCAATTGAGGGTTCACCATTATGAGTATGTGCATATCTAATAACTTCTTTTTTCAAAGCAGTACCAGTTAACGGCTCTACACTCTTAACAAAACTCATAATTTCATCAATCTTGTATGGTGTTACTTTACCCAAGAAAATTTTTTCAAATACTTGCTCTTGCTGTTTTTCACTACTTACTAATAATTCTTCATACAGTTTCTCTCCAGGTCTCATACCTGACTCAACAATATCAATATCGTTTTCAGTATATCCACTTAATTTAATCATTTTTCGTGCTAAATCAACAATTTTAACCGGTTTACCCATATCTAAGATAAATAGTTCTCCACCTTTAGATAGCGTCCCCGCTTGAATCACTAAACGGCTAGCTTCAGGAATTGTCATAAAGAATCTTGTCATTCTAAGATCAGTAACAGTAACTGGTCCACCTTTAGCTATCTGTTTCTTAAACAGTGGTACAACACTACCACGGCTACCAAGAACATTACCAAAACGAACAACGGCGAATTTTGTATGACCTGGTTCATTCAAACTAGTTACAATCATTTCAGCGAGACGTTTCGTTGCCCCCATAATATTAGGCGGATTTACTGCTTTATCAGTTGAAATCATTACAAATGATTTCACATTTGCAGACTTAGCAGCTTCAGCAACATTTTTCGTACCATAAACATTATTTTTAATGGCTTCAGTTGGGTTAGCTTCCATTAATGGTACATGTTTGTGTGCTGCAGCATGATAGACTATTTCTGGTTTATATTGTGCCATTAAGTCAAAAATATGTGCCCGGTCTTGAACATCCGCAATAATCGGCACAATTTCAATTTTCCCAGCATAAAGATTTTTTAATTCTTGATGAATCAAATAAATTGAATTTTCTCCATGTCCTAGTAAAATTAGTCGTTTAGGACCAAATTTGCTAACCTGTCGACAAATTTCTGAACCAATAGAGCCACCCGCTCCTGTAACTAAAATTGTTTTACCATATATTTTGCTTTCAATCTTAGCCATATCAAGTTTAATCTCTTGTCGACCCAGTAAATCAACAACGTCAATCTCATGCATTTTTCTAGAATCACTATTGTCTTCTAACATATCTTCAAAACTTGACATGCGATTAATTTTAACTTTTAGAGGATTTAAAATATCTAACAAGTCCTCGTAATTATGGGGACTTAATGAAGGAATAGCAATTGAGACCTGTTCAACATCGTATTCTTCGACAATCATTGGAATTTCTTGGAAAGTTCCCAAAACTTTCTTACCCATCATCCACATTTTTTGTTTTTGAATATCATTATCGACGTATCCAATAACATTCAAGTCGGCATTATCTCTTTGTATTCTTTCCATTAAAGCTTCTGCGCCATCCCCTGCACCGACTATTAATGTTGTAATTAATGTTTCTGATTCTTCATTATTAAAGATATTTTCAACAAGATAGCGCCATGCAAATCGGCTGCCACCAATAAAAAGGAGGGCCAGTAAATAAGTTAATATTCCAAAACGAATACTATAATTTGAACTTATGAAAAAATAACTAATATTACTAATAACTGCTGTAATTGTTATTGCAATAAAAATTGCAATTATTTCTTTAAAGCTAGCATACCTATTAATTTTAGAAAAGAGGTTTAATGAGTATCCAATTATTAGGTATAAAATCAAACATATACACCCAAATTCCAATAAATCAGAGTTACTAAAACTAATATACGGCCCTAAAAATAACCTCGATAATGAAATTGAAACTACCCAAATCAAACTATCCAATCCAGTTAAAACAACCTGTTTACTTTTCCTAGTCACCTATAATCCCTGCTTCCTTAAATTATCCTACGTCTACTTAATTATTATTTATAATAGCCATAATACCCACCATAATAACCTGACTCATCACTACCTGAAACATCATTCAAAATCGTCCCAATGATTCTTGCATGAACGGTATCTAATAATTCTTTTGCTTTCAAAACGGCACCTTTATTTGCCACACCTTGTCTCACAACTAAAATTGTACCATCAACTTTTGTTGCAACAATTTGTGCATCTGTTACAGAAATTAATGGTGGTGTATCGATGATAACCATATCCATTTGTTCAGCGACAGCTGTAATTAAAGAATCCATCCGTTTTGTATTCAATAATTCTGAAGGGTTCGGTGGAGTAGGACCTGCAGGCATAACATATAAATTTTCAATTGGTGTTTCTTCAACTGCTTTTGCAACATCAATACTTTTTTCAGTCAAACAATTTGTAAGCCCGGTTTCATTACTCAAACCAAAAGTTTGATGCGCAGTTGGTCTACGCATATCGGCATCAATTAACAATACTTTCAGTCCTTGATTAGCATATGTTACAGCAAGATTAGTTATAACTGTTGACTTGCCTTCTGATGGACCTGATGATGTCGCCATAATAACTTTCATTTCTTTATCAACACTTGAAAATTGGATATTCGTACGTACAGTCCTAAATTGTTCTGCAATCGTTGATGTTGGTTGAGTAACAGTAATTAATCCAACACCGTTATCAATACTATCAGTTGATAACTTTTTATCTTTTTTTAATAAACTCATCATTCAATAACCCCTTATCTATTTTAATTAGTATGCTTTCTTTTTCTTGGTGTTGATTGTCCAAAAAGTCCTTGACTCTTATTAGTTTCGTCAATATGGTTAATCATACCTAAGTTTGAAAGACCAAGATCTGTCAAAAAATCAGCGTTTTTAACTGTTTTATCAAAAAGTTCTATTGCGAATGCAATCCCAATTCCGATAAGCCCCCCTAGTAACAGACCTATTAATACATTCATCTTTTTATTAGGTGATACTGCATTAGGTTTTGCAACTGCATCAGCAACAATTGTTACATTATTAACTTTCATCACTTTTTTTATTTTATTTTTAAACGTATCAGCAACAGAGTTTGCAATATCAGCCGCGCGATATGCATTAGTATCTTTAACAGTTACACTAAAAACCTGTGAATTTTCTTGATTTGATATACTTATCTGATTTTTTAAATCATCACTCGTACCAACGAAATTATCTTTTTTAGCAATTTCTTTTCTCACAGGATCTAGTACAATTTTATTTTGAATAATGTCTTTATACGTATTAATCATTTGGACATCTGCTTGCTGTGTATTGTAAGCAGCCCCTACATTATTGGCAGTTTCTGTTCTATTAACTAATATTTGAACAGTCGAGTTATATTTTGGCGTCATAAAGAACATGGTTACAAAAAATGCTAATAGTGCCCCCGCAATTATTAACCCAATAATTAATTTAAGATGTTTCTTTAAAATGCTAAAAACTTGTTCAAGATTGATTGTCTCTTCCATTGATATAATTCTCCTAGTCTAAGTCTAATTGTTTTCTGATCATGTTGGATACTTTCGTTACTTGTGCTGATGGAACAACTTCATACGACACACCATTTATCATTTGTGATTGTCCTTGAAGTTGAACATCTTTAATTGTGCCTATAGCACTACGATACTGAGTCACTATTTTTTTCATATCAGAAAATTTCAAATTTGTTTTCATATTGCTCTCAAGTACACTCAAAATTGCTTGATAATTTGTGACACCATCAATAGAAGCTATTTTTTTACCTAATTCAGTCACAACCGAGCGTTGTCTTTTTTGACGCCCGTAATCACCATTAGGATCAGAATGTCTCATTCTAGAAAAGTCTAAAACATTACTTTCAGTTAACTCAATATCACCTTTTACGTATTGATGCCTTCCCGCTGAAAAAGCAAATGGATTATTGACCGTAATTGGACCAACGGCACCCGTTAATTCTTCCAGGCCCTTCATATTCATCTGAACATAGTAATCAATTGGAATATTTAAATAGTTTTGAATAGTATCCATCGCTAAGGAAACATCCCCATAAGCATATGCAGCATTTAATTTATTATCTGTCCCGTGACCTGTAATCGGAATCTTCGTATCACGAGGTAAACTCGTTAATGTCGTCAAGTTTGTTTTAGGATTAATTGTCGCAACCATCATTGTATCCGATCGACCTTGATCTGTTCTCCCATCTTCGCCCGTATCAACACCCAAAATTAAAACTGAGAAAGGCGCCTCTTTATCAAGAGAGACACTCCCGGTTGTTCGTTTACTTTTAACATTTACTTTTTGATATGTATTATCTACAACGTCTTTTGCATCTAGATAAACCTTCGCCATCAACACACCACCAATAACCAATAGTGCGGCAACGACGATTCCGACACCAATCCCCCATTTTTTCAGTGTACTCATTTTTTTCTTTTTATGATGATGCTTCTTGTGGCTACCTTGGTGTTTAATATTATCTTCACTCATAATTAATTACCCCTAAATTTTTTAGATGTATACAATGACACAATAATTTATTATACATGTTACCAGACTTAAATGAAACTTAAAATCGTTTGTCTAATCATTGTTTAATCTTATTGTCAACTGATATGATATTCTAAACATTTTGACCACGCTTTCAAAGTTGTAGTGCTCTACACTTTTAATTATACGTTATATTTAAAAGTATTATATTTCATTTTTAATACAGAAAAAGAACATCATTAATTATGTTCTCTTTTTGAAGTCCCTATTACTTGTTAAAACTATATCATAACTTAATTTCTTTTTTATAATCAGTGATTTTTATAAAAACAGCACTAACGCAACTAATTATCCAAGTGGCTAGAACGATGATTAAACTAATTCTTGTTATTATTTTCGTATGATAACCAATGACTAACCTATTTGTACCTATTTTAGTTGCTTTAACGGTTGGACTACCCATAGTTGACAAGGTCATTTTTTTAGGATCAAGGCTATTACCATTTAATTGAACAGTTGAATTATTATAGACTATCGCGGGTAAAGAAATCTCATTTCCTTTTTTTGTTGCGTTCCAACTCAGACTTAACTTTCCTTCACTATTAATCGTTTTACTTACTTCATCTTTATTTTTTTTCATGTCTAATCGATAATCATGATAAGGACGTTCACTTAATACTCGATTATTAGGTAAATAGTCTGGCGATGCCTTGGTAATCAACTTTAAACCATCATCTAGATTTGAACTCATAAATGCTTTGGTAATCTGTTCGTTACTCGTATTATCTGCGATATCAACATTATTGGGAGAAACTATCGACTGATTAGTATGCCATGCTTCATTACTTTTTTGAATTTCTAAATACGATTGTACTCCGACAACAAGACCTCCAACAATTAAGAATAGATCAATATACTTCCGATAATTTTTAAATGAACTACTTGATAGTGTTGCACTAAAACCCGCTAATAATAAAACTACAGCGAACCCTTCAAAGCGACGTGGGTATTGCAAGAAACTTTGTATTGATGGGATAACCTGGGCTAAATCCGTCCAAGGAACTAATTTTGACGTTAAGACTAAGAAAACTAAACCTAAACTAGTTACTACTTTATTAGTAACCGTAAATTTTGCTTGTTTTATAAACAATAAACTAATTTGTACTACAAATATGAAGCTCATAACCAAACCAATTTTAGTAAGCGTTGGCCCCCCCATCGATAAATTCATAGTTGAATTGGACATCATCACATTAACGTGCGGTGCGTATAATTTATTGTTTGCGAAAACATCTAACATGGCACCCCAAACATTAAATGTCAGAACTAACGATAATAACCCCGCCCAAAAACAGGTTAATAATAGTTTCGATTTTTGATTCGTTTGAATAAAACCAACTATAAAAAAAACGAATAGGACACCAATCGACATCAAGGCACTTAAAACATGTACCTGTATCATTACCGACATGGTTAACGCTAAGGGTAGAATTCGCAATCCTTCTGCGTTATTTTTGATCATTTTAACACCCATTAAAACAACTAGTGGCACTAGCATGATACCCCAAGCCATAAAATTTTGCTCAGTTGACCATCGCGCAATCCACAAGCTACCCATAAAAAGAACAGCCATTAATAGTGAGATATCTTTGGTCGAAGTTATTTCTTTAGCTAGTAAATACATTGAGTAACCACTAATAAAGAAAATTAAAAAAGAAGAAATAACCTGAAAATTAAACCAACTATGTACGAGTAGTAGCAACCCACCTAGCAGATAAGCAAATCCAGGCCCATACACAGCATTGATAATCCGACCACTTTGTTGAAACCCGTAATTTGTTTGGAAATAGTTAAAATTGCCTGTTTTAAATTGCATATAGATATCGTAAATACGATTAAAATGAAATAAAGAATCAGAACCTAAAACTAAACTATGTGCGAGTATCTGAGGTAAGACTAAAAACAAGCTCACACTAAACATAACAATAAATACACCGACATGATTTTTTAAATTAATCGACTTATTTTTCAATTAACTTACCTCCCCTAACGATTTATAATATTTTATTTTTTCTTACTAAATCGACTTTTATATTGCTTAAATAAGCTATTTAGCTGAATAGATTGTGCTTCAACTTCACCATGTCGAACAATAGCAATCGATGCATTAAGAACAGCACCTAGCATGATTATCCATGCCCCAAAATCCAGCCAGAATAACATAATCATTACTGTTCCGATTGCACCATAACTACTAAAAGCGCCACCGAAATACTGCACGTATATCGAAAATACTTGGGTCAATAAAATCCACCCAATGGTTGTCAAAATTGCCCCTGGTAAAACTGCCCTGAACCTAAGTCTTGCACTAGGTAATATCCGATAAAGTAATAAAATAATAATAAAAATACCGATTAAGGCGACAGGCCATTTAACCGTGGTAATCACAGTTAAAAATTCTCCCGGCAAATGTAAAATGGGTGTCAACACCTCAACTACTATTTGACTGAACCCAAAGAACAAAATAATAGCACCTAAGGAGATAACTAACCCAATCGTTAACACAAACGATACAATTCGCCCAACAATTGGATTTTGCTTCGTTTCAACACTATAGGCATGGTTGAAACTTTTCTTCAATGCATTAATCCCCTTACTTGTCGTCCATAACGTTACGACAGCACCAATTGACAATAATCCACCATTTCCATTTTTCAGAAACGATTCAATAAACGGTGCTAAAATGCTATATATCGCGGATGGCATCACAACTTTTACATATTCTAAAATAACGGACACCTTTAAATGAAGCATTGGTATTAAATTACCAATAAAAATAATTGCTGGAAAAATCGATAATAACGTATAGTACGCAATAATAACCGAAGAATTACTAACATCGGCATTAATAAATTGTGTTTTAAATATTTTAATAAACTGAACGAACTTACTTTTCATACGATTCCTCCGCGAAATACATCTATATAAGAATAAATTGTATCACATTTAGACAAAAAAATAGATTGAGCATTTAAAATCAGCCCAATCTTCTAATTTTATTATAATTTTTTAGATAACTCTTTAATGTATTCTCTAAGTTCATCCTTAACTTCTGGATGTTTCAAACCAAAATCAATACTTGTTTTTAAATAACCGAATTTATTTCCAACATCATAACGATCACCTTTAAATTCATGCGCGAATACACGTTGCACTTTATTTAAACGATCAATAGCATCAGTCAATTGGACTTCATTACCTTCACCAGGTTCTTGTGTTTCTAACATCCCGAAGATTTCTGGTGTTAACAAGTAACGACCAATAATAGCTAAATCACTTGGTGCTTCATCAACAGCTGGTTTTTCAACAAATTTTTCAACATCATATAGCCCTTTTGACACTTCACTTTGTGGTGCAATAACCCCATATTTTGATACTTCTTTATGTGGGACTTCCATTACAGCCAATGTTGAAGCATGTGTTTCTTCATAGCGATCCATCAATTGTTTTGTTAATGGTACCTTATCTTGCATGATATCATCACCCAACATAACAACAAAGGGTTCATCACCAACAAAGTCTTTAGCCATTAAAACAGCATCCCCTAAACCTCTAGGATGTGACTGGCGAATAAAGAACAAATTAATATCAGTTGTTTGCTCAACCATTTTTAATTGTTCTAATTTACCTTTAGCTTTAAGATTAGCTTCCAATTCAGGTACTGAATCAAAATGATCTTCAATTGGGCGTTTCCCTTTACCCGTAACAATTAAAATATCTTCAATCCCTGCTGCTTTAGCTTCTTCAACAATGTACTGTATCGTTGGTTTATCCACGATAGGTAACATTTCTTTAGCCATTGCTTTTGTTGCTGGTAAAAATCTAGTTCCCAAACCTGCTGCAGGTATAATTGCTTTTCTAACTTTCATAATTAACTTCTCCTTTTTTTCTTTATACGATATACAAAATCCCATTAATTTATCTCAAACTCTACGAATATTACAATTCTATCATGAATCCGCTACATTATACAAAAAAACTGCTAAACAATTAAGTTAGCAGTTCATTGTAGCTATCTATTTTATAAATATTTCGCATCAAATTCTGGATCTTGAGAGGTTAAAATCTTAGGACCATCTTTTGTGATAACAATAACATGTTCATATTGACACGACAAACTACCGTCAGCAGTTCTTGTTGTCCAACCGTTAGGATCATCACTTTCTGATTCCCAACCGCCAATATTAATCATGGGTTCAATAGTAATTGTCATCCCTTCTTTAAGACGTAATCCTTTACCAGCTTGACCATAATGAGGTACGGAAGGACTTTCATGCATGGTAGGTCCAATGCCATGTCCAACGTATTCGCGAACATCACCATAGCCCATTTGGTCTTCAGTATAAGTTTGGATAGCATGACCAATATCACCAATACGGTTACCAATAACGGCTTGATCAATTCCTAAGTAAAGGGCTTTATGCGTTACTGCCATTAATTTATCAATTTCTGGTGTAGATTCACCAACAACATAACTCCAACAAGAATCGCTCATTGCGCCATGTAAACTAACAACTGTATCTACTTTAACTAAATCATTATCTTTTAAAATTAACCCTTTACGTGGGAAAGCATGACAAATTTCATCATTAATGCTGACACAAGTCGCATATTTATAGCCTTCAAAGCCAATTTGTTCAGCAACACCACCATGGCTTTCAATATACTTACGTGAGAAAGTTTCAATTTCCCAACTAGAAATACCTGGTTTTATAATATCTCGTAATCCCTTATGCATCCCTGCAATAATAGCACCTGAAGCACGCATTTCTTCAATTTCGCGTTCTGATTTTAATGTGATCATTTAATTTGTTTCCTCCTATAATAAATAATTCTTCTCAACTATTATACCGCAATTGTATAGAATTTGTTACGAGATACTCAATTCCTTTCACAATCGTTTTTTTATCTGATATACTTTAACTACTATTTTAATATGGAAGAAGGAATTTAGTTTGGTTTCAGCTAAAGTTATTTTTGCAACAATTACAGGTAATAATGAAGACATCGCTGACATTATTACCGAAGCATTTGAAAATTTAGGTGCAACAGTTGAGATGGAAGAAATCTCACAATCAGATGCATCTGATTTAACTAACTTCGATATCAGCGTTGTCGTTCCTTATACTTATGACGAAGGCTCACTTCCTGATGAAGGCATGGACTTTTATGAAGACTTACAGGAGCTTGATTTAACCGGTAAATTATTCGGTGTTGCCGGTTCTGGCGATACATTTTATGGTGAGTTTTTTGGAACTGCTGTTGATAAGTTTGGTTCAGCTTTCGAAGAAGCAGGCGCAACAAAGGGTTCAGCTAATCTAAAAATCGATTTAGCACCTGAAGAAGAAGATATCACTAAATTAGAAGCTTTTGCTAAAGAGCTATTTGATAAAGTAACTAGCAGTGAAAACTAGTCATGAATAAAATAAATGAATTATTTCATAAACATTATGCCCTAATTTCGTATTTAATTTTTGGTGGTCTAACAACCCTAATTAACATCGTTACTTTTGTTGTTTTCCAATCATACCTTAGTGTAAATTATCAATTTGCAAACGTAATTGCATGGTTTGTTTCGGTTGTTTTTGCATTCGTCACTAATAAGCTTTGGGTATTTGGCTCAAAGAACACTCATGTTTCAGGTTTAATACGTGAAGTTTTATCTTTCTTTGGCTTTAGACTTCTATCATTAGTCATTGATCAATTAATTATGACAATTGGTGTTTCTGTTTTACACTTAGATGCATCACTCGTTAAGTTATTTGATCAAATTTTCATCGTTTTAATTAATTATATTTTTAGTAAGTTATTTATTTTCAAAAAATCATAAAATAAAATTCAGTAAATTCATCCTAGGGGGCACTTTATTTATGACAACCAAAGTTCTTTCAATCGTTGTGCCATGTTACAACGAACAAGAATCTATTCCGCTTTTTTTTGATGCGGTTGAAAAGGAGTCTATCAATTTACCAGATATCCGATTAGAATATTGGTTTATTAATGATGGTTCATCTGATAACAGCCTCAAAGAAATGCGCCAATTACAAAAAGATCATCCAGCAACAGTCCATTATGCTTCATTTTCACGAAATTTTGGAAAAGAAGCTGCTTTATATTGTGGCTTACAAAAAGCGACTGGCGATTACGTAACTGTTATGGACGTTGATTTACAAGATCCAACCAGCTTTTTGCCTAAGATGTTAGCTATTTTAGAAGATCCAGAAAATGACTACGACTGTGTGGGGACACGTCGGACAACTCGTCAAGGTGAACCTGTGATTCGCTCTGCATTCGCTACTCTTTTCTACAAATTAATAAATCGCATCTCAGATACTGAGATTGTTAATGGTGCCCGCGATTATCGCTTAATGACCCGTCAAATGGTTGATGCTGTCTTATCAATGTCAGAATACAATCGTTTTTCAAAAGGTATCTTCAGTTGGGTTGGTTTTAATACGGAATACTTAGAATACACAAATCAAGAACGTGTTGCTGGTAAAACAAGTTGGAATTTCTGGGGCTTATTCAAATATTCATTAGACGGTATCATAGCCTTTTCAGAAGTACCTCTTTCAATTGCAACATTTGTTGGTTTCCTATCATTTGTTGGCTCTCTTTTTGCAATTATCTTTATTATTATTAGAGCGTTACTCTATGGTGATCCAACAGCTGGCTGGCCATCAACGATTTCAGTTATCTTAATGATGGGTGGCATTCAATTGTTTTGTATTGGGATTCTTGGTAAATACTTAGGTAAAATTTTCTTAGAAGTCAAAAACAGACCCGTCTATATTATTAAAGAATCAGACGTCTTCAGTTCAAAAAAGGATTAATTATAGGGGGATTCCAGCTATGCAGAAGTTTCGTTTCGATCTAAAAAAATCAAAAATGACCTATCTTTATTACATTATCATTTTTGCAATTTTAGCTGTTCTTATTTTTGGAACTTACAAACTAGCTGGATACTCTTTAATTCAAAGTCATGATCCTGCTGAACAGCATCTACCTGTATTAGAAAATTATCGTCAACTACTTGGTGAATTCATCAACCATCCCTTTCAACCACTCCAAATGTGGTCTTGGAAATTAGGGCTTGGCGCAGATCAATTTCAAACATTTGCTTATTACGTTATTGGAGACGTATTCGCCTATATTACGCTATTATTTCCCTCAAGTGCCGTTGTGACTATTTACCAGCTCACACTCATTTTGAGGTTATTTTGCGTGGGGCTATCATTTATCTTCTTTGCGAGACACTTTAAATTAACGAATAGCGCGATCTTAGGTGGGGCAATCATTTATACCTTCACTTCTTTTTCACTTTATTCATCCCTAATGCAACCTTTTTTCCTAACACCATTCATTCTTTTTCCACTTATAATTGTCGGAATAGAAAAAATTTTACAAGGGTTTAAACCACATTTCTTCATTTTTGCTTTTTCATGGATGTTTATCAGTAACTTTTACTTCGCCATAGTCTTAGGCATCGGTGCTTTTGTATATTTAGTACTACGTTTCATTTATTATTATCGAAAAAATCTCAGTTTCTTTAAAACAGCGGGCACTTTTTTAATCAGTACAGTCATCAGTTTACTGATTTCTGCCTTTATCATGCTACCGTCAATTCTTGCGGTCTTTAGTTCAACTCGGTCAGGTGGTCTATTCGCAAATGGTTTGACCTCTTTCCCCGCTTATTACTACATTAATTTACCTGCTCAATTACTTGCTGGCGGAGTATCTTCTTTCTGGGTTAAATTTGGCTTTAGTAGTTTAGCTGTTCTAGCATTATTCCATCTGTTTTACCATTGGAAACACTACCCACTAATGACAACGAGTCTTTCAATTGGGTTGATTATGTTACTATTCCCAATGTTTGGTGCGATGTTTAATGGTTTTCAAGCCCCTTCTAATCGTTGGATTCTATTATTATTTGTTCCCATTTCACTTGGAAGTGCCTTCTTCATTGATTCTCTCAAAAAAATAACGTTGCCTGAAATTAAATACCTCAGTATTTGTCTTGGTATCTATTTACTTTTAGTATCATTACCCTTTTATATTAATGGGACGACAGAAATTTTCATTCCTGTTATCTTTTTAATTTCTTTTTTTGTCGCAATCTTACTTTACCGTCAAAATAAAAATTCTGGTCGAATCATATTCGGTCTTATCCTAGTGAACTTGATCTTTACTGGGGTTTCTTTTGCATCACCTTTCACTAACTTTTATAGTAAGACTTTAATGCCCTCTGGTAGTTACCAGAAACTATCATCTAATCTATTTGATGGATTAGATAATTCTCTTCCTAAATCTAACTCATTTCGTGTTTCAACGATTAGCCAAAATTATAACTTTGGTTCTAACTACATGTTACGAAATAATTTAAATAATGATTTAAATTTAATTAACTCATACTACTCGATTCAAAATGGCGCAGTCGGAGTATTTTCAAACAGGTTACAAAATGCTCAATATAACAATAATATTCCGATTGAAAATTTTGATGATCGAACAATCGCTAATAACTTTTTTGGCGTTAAGTATCTCTTTACTCATTCAAATGAGCCAAATGAGTCAAAGATCCCCTATGGTTATACATTACTCAAAACTAAATCTGAAAATAAAAATAAACCTGAGAAAACCAATCTTTATGAAACTAAGAATAATTTTCCATTAATTTATTGGCAATCTGATGTCACTTCAAATCAAAAAACTGCTAAATTATCCGCTTCTGATCAAGAACGTCAATTAGCTAAAGCCGTTAGTATCGCGGATACATCCGGATTTAACCAGAAACAATCAACATTTGATACTGAAAACGTTGCCTATACAATTGTAAAAACAGTGAACGCCGGAGAACCTAACGAAACAAAAACACGTATTACCAATAATCACTATCGTAATAATCCTGTTTCAGATAGCTATCAGATTGACATTAAGAACGCAAAAAAATATCAAAATTCTGAATTGCATCTTTCATTAACTAACATTAAGCACCAATCACTGTCCTCTAAAGAACAAGTGAATATGGCTATTTTTAATAATACTACGAAACCAGATAACCAGTTATTAGATACGAATGGTCCCCGGTCAGCACAGAAATCGCTTAGGAAGCAACTGACGACAGGTTCTTCCAATACAGGCTATTCGATCGGGGTTAAATCTAATTTAACGACTAATACGATTGAGCAATTGGGTATTGAAAATCTTTCTTTCTTTAAAGTTTTATCTGATGCTACCCTAAATATGGGCTATCAAAAACAAATGCCCAAAAGTTTGGATTTACTTTTATCAAATTCAGGGACTTACTCATTCAACCTTAAAATTACTGCCGTTCCGCTTGGTCAAACTTACACAAATGATGTTAAAAAAATCCAGAAAAATAAATTAAATTCATTAAAATTTGCTACAAATAGAGTTAGTGGCAAAATAACAACAAATAAATTAGGTATCCTAACATCATCTATCCCTTACTCTACAGGTTGGACAGCGACTGATAATGGTCATAGCGTGCCCGTTATTAAAACAAATAGCGCTTTTATTGGCTTAAAATTAAAAAAAGGAACTCATCATATCATTTATAGTTATCAAACACCTGGCTTATCAACTGGTTTTCTTTTAAGTGTTTTTGGCCTCATTGTTTGGGGGAGTTATAGTTTAACACCTCTAATTTGGAGACGTTTAAGAAGACTTTAATTAGACATAAATGATATTATTATGACCTCATCTACTAAATAAATCTATTAGGGGTTTACTATCTTGTTAAATAAAGTCAGTTATCTTAAAAATCGTTTAATCGTATTTACAACCATCTTTTTGATTAGTTTATTTTTAGTTCTTCCACAAATAATCAACCACAGTCTAGTCTTAGGTGGTGACTCGCTTTTTCATTTCAATCGTATTTACGATACCTATATCCAATTTAAAACAGGTAACTTTAGTTATTTTCAAACTAACTATGGTTTTTTACAGAGTGGTCGCATTATTAACGCCTTATATGGACCAGGTTTTGCTTATCTGTTAGGTATCTTACTCTTAATTGTTCATAATTGGATTTTATTTCAAATCATAACCTCCTTTTTAATTTTCTTTATTAG
The DNA here is from genome assembly GCF_056782195.1 of Dellaglioa sp. CoH-55-MRSF-8. The sequence goes on along the minus strand of NZ_JBXAYH010000003.1, from coordinate 110,635 downwards.
TGGTTACTCAATGTATTTTCTATCTAGAGAGCTTCAATCCTCTAAGAAAATTTCATTATTGATTGCTAGTCTATTTATGGGGAGTTTTTACGTTACCCGTTGGTCAATTAACCAGAATTTTATGTCTTGGGGCGTTATGCTAATGCCCTTAATTGTCATCCTCGGGCTTAAAATGATTAAAAATAATGCTAAGGATTTAAAAGTACTACCATTAGCATTATTGATTTCAGCGCTTATTCAAATTCATGTCTTAAGTGCCTTAATGTCGGTTGGCGTCATCTTTATCTTCTTTGTTGTCGGTTTTTACAAGACAAATCAAAAATTACAGCTTTTATCAAAATGTTTCTTAGCGGCCCTTCTAACTATTGTTCTAACCTTTAATGTTTGGGGCGCTATGCTAGAAATTTTCACAAGAAATACGCTGTACTCGCCTTACACTCACTTAGATATGGCTAGTGCTACAATGCGTTTTTCAACAACTAGCTATAGCGCTTCATCTATAGGACTATTTATGAGCGTTATTTTCATTTTACAATTTGTTTTACTATTTTCTAGGTGGTCACAAGTATCACTTTCTAATAAGCTAATGACACTATTAGGAGCCTTATTTCTCCTGTTATCAACAAATCTTGTTCCTTGGACGACAATATCGAATCTAATACCACAGCTTCGAAGTTTTTTACAATTTCCTTACCGCTTTTATGGTTTTGCAACTGTCTTATTACTTGCTGGTTTTGGCAACTCTCTTTCTGAGCTACCTTCATTTAAGCCTAAAAAGTTTGGCGAGTTATTTTTAATCATTAGTAGTCTTTTTATTTTAGGTCAATCATATATTGATATTCAACAGCAAAATAAGCTCTGGAATTCCAATGATCCTCTTATTTATAAAGGGAGCGTTGTCGTTTCAAATCATCTAACGAGTGATCAAATTAGAACTAATTTTACTAGTTCTGATTTATCAAAAGGATTAAAGGTGGTTAAAAAAATAGCCCCAGATTATTTACCAAATAATCAAGAACAAAAGACAACATATAATAAAAAAGAATACAAGAAAGATATTGTTAGGAATCGTCCTAATATCACTAAGACTGTTACAAAAAATGGTGATTTAATCCTTAAATGGCATGCGACAAAAAAAGGTGAATCCATCGCACTTCCTATTGTCGTTTATAATAATTCAGAGCTCTCCTTAAATGGAAGTCAATTACACCGATTATCTCTATCTGCATTAGGTGTCCCTACTGTTAAGGCAACAAAAAAAGGGAGTAATCGTGTAGTGCTTAGATATCAATCGGAAATGATCACTACATGGCGTTTGTTTTTCGTCATTTTAACTTGGATTATTAGTATTTTATCGATGATAACACTCCATTTTATAAATAGAAAACTAGACAAAAATAGTGTTCATAAATGACAAGTCCACTCTAACTGTTGTTGGTAATAGCGTAAAAGCTATTACCAACAACAGTTTTTTCATACCAAAAAGTCCCCAAAAGTCATGAGACTTTTGGGGACTTTTTGGTATGAGATTTTTTAGCTAGTCTTGTTGTAAAATGTCACGGACTTTAGTTGACAATAAATCAATAGCAACTGTATTTGCGCCACCTTCTGGCACAATAATATCCGCATAGCGTTTCGTTGGTTCAATGAATTGATTATACATTGGTTTAACCGTTTTAACGTATTGATCAATAACTGATTGTAATGAGCGACCACGTTCCTTCATATCACGTGTGATACGGCGAATAATACGTAAATCATCATCTGTATCAACAAAAACTTTAATATCCATTAAACTTCTGAGCTTTTCGTCCCCTAGAATTAGAATTCCTTCAACAATGATAACATCTTGAGGTTCTGTTCTGATCGTCTCACTTGAACGAGTAAACTGTGTGTAATCATAAACAGGCATATCAATTGCTTCATTATCCAACAATTGTTCCAAATCACTAATCATCTGTTCGTTGTCAAACGCGAGTGGATGATCATAGTTCACTGCTTTACGTTCTTCCATACTCATTTCAGCTTGATCATTATAATAAGTATCTTGTTGTAAAATCATGATTGATTCGCCAGCTAATTGTGAATAAATAGCATTACTAACCGTCGTCTTACCGCTACCAGTACCACCTGTTACACCAATAATAATGGGACGTTTTGTTCTTTTGCTCATGCTTTAGAAATCCTCCATTTATTCGAAACGTTCAGGTTCTTGCTGACTATCTCCAAATCGATAAGCAACGGCATCTAATATTCGTTTAGCTGCTTGCCCATCTCCATAAGGATTTTTAGCATTTGCCATTCGTTCGTACTCTGTCTTATTAGTTATTAATGATAGCATGGTTTCTTTGACTTTCACAGGGTCAGTTCCAACTAACTTCAATGTACCCGCCTTCACGCCTTCCGGACGTTCTGTGTTATCACGTAAAACAAGAACTGGTTTTCCTAATGATGGCGCCTCTTCTTGAACACCACCTGAATCCGTCATAATAAAGTAACTTTTTGCAGCGATATTATGAAAATCAACCACATCAAGCGGTTCAATTAGATGAACGCGCTGTTCTCCACCTAAGACTTCTTCGGCTAAATCTTTAACAACTGGATTTAAATGAACCGGATAAACGACTTCAACATCTGGCTGATCTTTAACGACAGATTTAATCACTTCGAAAACACGACGCATAGGTGCACCTTGGTTTTCACGACGATGCATCGTGAGTAAAATCATTTTATTCGCAGGATTTACTTCTGATAGAACATCATGGTCATACTCTTTTTGAACTGTTTGTTTTAAAGCATCGATGGCTGTGTTACCTGTTACAAAAATATTTTCTTTTGGATGATTTTCTAATAACAGATTAGTTTCGCTTTGCGAAGTTGGGGCAAAGTACATATCTGCCAGTACATCTGTTAGTTGACGGTTCATTTCTTCTGGAAACGGTGAATACTTATCCCAAGTCCGTAATCCCGCTTCAACGTGTCCAATTGCCACTTGATTATAAAAAGCTGAAATACTAGCGGCGAATGTTGTTGTTGTATCACCATGAACTAAAATAATATCAGGCTGCTCTACTTTAATAACATCATCTAATTTTTGTAAAACATTTCGAGTTGTATCACTTAATGTCTGGTTAGCGTGCATCACATTCAAATCATAATCTGGCGTTATTTTAAATATCTCTAAGACTTGGTCCAACATTTGGCGATGTTGTGCTGTTACGACAGTTACTGTTTCAAACTCCGTCGTACGTTCTTTTAACTCTAAGACAACAGGTGCCATTTTTATTGCTTCTGGACGCGTCCCAAAAACAGTCATCACTTTTACTTTTTTCATAATTGGCCTCCTCAATGATTATATTAGTTACTATTATACCAAAGAAAAGACAAAATTCTGATTTTGTTAACAAAAATTTAATAGCCTAATTATTAATCATTTTCTCATTAATATGTTATCATTATTTCATAAATAAATTTGGAGGTCTTTCTATGTCAAAAATAAATTTTGAAGATCAACTTAAAAAATATGCTGAATTAATCGTCAAAGTCGGTGTTAACGTCTCAAAAGGCCAAACAATCGTCCTACAAATTTCCGTAACCCAACAAAAATTAGCTCATTTAATCGTCAATGAAGCTTATGCTGCTGGCGCAAGTGAAGTTATCGTTAAATGGGCAGATAGTCATGTCTCGAAATCATTCCTTGAATTTGCTCCACTAGACCGTTTAGTCGACGTTCCTGGTTATGCAACCTCAGAAGTTGAAGATTGGGTTGCTAAAAAAGCATCTCGCATCTCAGTCATGTCAGATGATCCTGATGCCTTTGCTGGTATCCCTTCTGAAAAGATTGCCTCACGCCAAAAAGCTATGGGTCAAGCTCTACGTCCATTACGTAAAGCAACTCAAAATAATGACGTTAGTTGGACTGTAGTCGCTGCCGCAGATACTGCTTGGGCTGAACTCGTTTTTCCTGAATTAAAAGGCGAACTTGCTGTTTCACGACTTTGGGAAGAAATTTTTAAAACAACACGTATTGATCATGAAGATCCAATTGAAGCATGGCATCAACATGATTTAACATTGCGCACAAAAGCTGAAGAATTAAATAAAGAACAATTTTCTGCTTTACATTATGTTGCCCCAGGGACAGATATCGTCATCGGTCTCCCTAAAAATCATTTGTGGGAAGGCGCCGGTTCATTTGATGCACAAGGTCATGAATTCATGGCTAACATGCCTACCGAAGAAGTTTTCACCGCACCTGATTCTAGACGTATTGATGGTTACATTTCTTCAACAAAACCATTAAGCTACGCAGGAACTACTTTGAGTGGTATGAAATTTACTTTTGAAGCAGGTAAGGTTGTTAAAGCAACTGCTGAACAAGGTGAAGAAGTTTTACAGCACTTACTAGAGACTGATGATGGCGCAAAATCATTGGGTGAAGTTGCTTTAGTTCCAGACCCTTCTCCAATTTCACAATCAGGAATAACGTTCTTTAATACATTATTCGATGAAAATGCCAGTGACCATTTAGCGCTTGGCTCCGCTTATCCCTTCTCTATTAAGGATGGTACTAAAATGAACGATACTGAATTAGCCGCTGCTGGTTTAAATTTAAGCCAAACGCACGTTGACTTCATGGTCGGCTCATCTGACATGTCAATTGATGGGCTTCGTGAGGATGGCAGTACAGTACCCGTTTTCCGTAATGGGGATTGGGCATAAATGATCACATAAAAAGGTATAAACTAGCATTTCTGTTAGTTTATACCTTTTTCACTACTACTTATTTTATTGATTAGGTTTTTGTAACCCAAATTCAGAAAGTATATCTTAATATAGTATATTAAAATCATATGTTTGTTTATATTAAATGTCATTTTTATAATCCCTATAAGTAAAGGTAATAAAAGCTAAGCTACTAATCACCCACGCTGCAATAACCATCATTAGTCGAGGTTTAGTAATGATTTTTGAATGATAACTAAGCGTTACTCTATTGATACCTTTTTTTGTTGCTTTAATCGTTGGACTACCTATATTTGATAAGGTAATCTTTTTTATATTAAGCTTAGTTCCATTTAGTGTAACTTTTGAATTGTTATAAACAATAATAGGTAAGGACATTGTTTCTCCTATTTTTGTTGCAGTCCATCTAAGCGATAAATCACCCTTATCTGTCACTCTTTTTATAATATTTGACTTATTCATTATAATTTCATTTTTATATTCATTGTAAGGATCCTTGCTTAATTCTTGATTATTAGGTAAATAATCTGGAGTTGATTTTTGTGCTACCTCTAACCCTTTTTTTAAATCACGATTAGTAAAAGCATTTCTTATTTGGACAGTACTTAAAGAATCTGGGGTTGTAACATGTCCTTTAGCTATAATTGACTCATTTGAATTCCAAATTTCATTTTTAGTCTGAATATCACTATACGATTGCCCTAAAATAAAAATACTTCCGACAATTAAAAACAATGAACAATTTTTCTTTGCATTCGGCGAAGGTAACGTAGAAATTGTAGCACTGAACCCCGCTACTAATAGAATCGTAGTAAAACTATCAAATCGATAAGGAAACTGTAAAAAACTTTGTAACTGTGGAATTAATATAGATATCCTAGTCCACGGAAATAAATTTGTAGTTAGAGCAAGAAAAATAGCTCCTATTATAGTAACAATCTTATTAGCTAGAGATAATTCTTTTCTTTTTGAAAACAACCAAACAATTTGTAACACAAAAATGATACTCATAACCAATCCAAACTGTGTACCACTATAGTTACCAGTTGAAAGGTTCATGGTTGAACCAGACATGTTTGAATTGGCAAATGGTGAATATATTTTATTATTTGAGAAAACATCCAACATAGCTCCCCAAACATTAAAGGTCAGAACTAACGCCAGTAAACTGGCTAGAAAACATTTTAATAAAAGTTGTAATTTCTGGTTAGTTTGAATAAAGCCAATGAAAAAGAATACAACTAAAACGCCAATTGACATTAAGGCGCTTAAGACGTGAATTTGGATTAGCACTGAAACTGCTAATGCTAAAGGTAGTACTTTTAAATCCTTAGCATTATTTTTAATCATTTTAAGCCCAAGAATGACAATCAAAGGCATCAACATAACGCCCCATATCATAAAATTCTGATAGATTGACCATCGAGTGATATAGAAACTACCCATAAAAAGACTAGCAGCTAAGACTGAATTTTTTTTAGTCGCTTTCAATTCTCTAGATAGAAAATACATTGAAAATCCACTAATAAAGAAAATTATGAATGACGTGACAATTTCAAATTTAATCCAACTATGCACGATACCTAGTAATCCACCTAAAAGGTAAGTAAACCCTGGTCCATATAAGGCATTAACAATTCGACCACTTTGTTGAAAACCGTAATTAGATTGAAAATAATTAAAGTTACCTGTTTTAAGCTGCATATAATCATCATAGATACGGTTAAAATGGAATAGAGAATCAGCACCAACTACTAAACTATTATTAAGTATCTGCGGAACTGTCAGAAAAAAACTTAATATAAAAATAACGCAAAATACCGTTCCATATTTTTTTAAAGATTCAAACTTATTTATCAAGCTATTTACTCCCAAATAAAATTATTTAATGGTTTAATTATAACAATAGAAAATTGTGCTGTCACTCAAGAAATATAATATTGCTAGAACTAAAAGATCAATATCTATGAAACTACTGACACCTTAGCCATGTTGTAAATGAAAATTATGACTATGAATTTAAAAATCTACAATAGTAATAATTGACTTATTTATTTTTGCCATTTACAATGAAGTAATCAGCCTTTTTGTCTCTGTAGCTCAGCTGGATAGAGCAACCGCCTCCTAAGCGGTAGGTCATCAGTTCGACTCTGATCAGGGACATCTTAAATAAATTTTCCGCCTTATAGGTTACAAGACTTCGGTATACTGCCGAGCTTTTGTAACCTATTTTTTATATATTTAACTTGTAAGTGCTATTTATTTTATCCTTGAAATTGTAGCAGTAGAAGAATTACTATTATATAAATTGTATTAATGAATGCAATTAATATAAATAACAACATACCACATAGACGATAACCAATATTTTTCTGAAAAAAGGGTAGTCTTTCAATATAAGTTCCAATGCCAATCATACCCGTCCCCACTAACCACATGCCAATCGTTAAATTCACAACTATTAACCATGGTTCAATTAAACACAACACGATACTAACAATTCCTACCCATTTCATTTCATTATTTACAGGTTTAAACCTTTTTCTCATCGGAAAGACCTTCTTCCACGTTATATATATTTGTTTAACAATTTTTTTAAGGTCTAAAACACATCATTTTATCCAATCTTTTCTAAACTATCTTTAAGATTTCGATAATTGTACACCTAATATTATTTTTCCACTAAGCAATAAGACTTTCGCAAATAAAAAAATACTGTTTAAGCAAACAATCATTGCTTAAACAGTATTTTAAATCGCATCGAAATTTTATATCTTCAATTTTTCCAGTTTATAATTCGACACCATTTGTTTTAATAACATTTTGATACCAATAGAACGAATCTTTTTTCAATCGATTTAGCGTCCCGTTACCTTCGTTATCTCGATCTACGTAAATGTAACCATAGCGTTTCGCCATTTCGCCTGAGCCTGCGCTAATTAAATCGATACAGCCCCATGATGTGTAACCTAGACAAGAAACCCCGTCTGCAATCGCCTCACCCATTGCTTCAATATTTTCACTTAGATAAGAAATGCGATAATCATCATGAATTTTATTGCCTTCTTCCACAACATCTTTTGCACCTAATCCATTTTCAACAACAAATAATGGTTTCTGATAACGATCATAAATTTGATTCATCGTTGTTCTCAAACCAAGGCCATCTGTTTGCCAGCCCCATTCGCTTGTCTTTAAGTAAGGATTTTTTAAGCTATCAAAGACATTTGCTGCTGTTTTATCAGTCATCTCAGGATCAGCGCTTGCTAATCTTGATGAATAATAGCTAAATGAAATGAAATCAACTGTATTTTCTAATAAATCTTTTTCGTCGGTATCTGCCATTTTAATTTCTATACCCATATCTTTAAATAATCTTGCCGAATAACTTGGGTAGTAGCCACGTGACTGAACATCAATAAAGAAGTATCCTTCCCGATCCTTTGTCATTGCTTCAAATACATCTTTTGGATTAGGTGTATTGGGATAGGTAACCCCAGCCGCTAACATACACCCTATCTTAAAATCAGGATTAATTTCGTGTGCTAATTTTGTCGCAAGCGCAGAGGCAACTAATTGATGATGTGCCGCTTGATATTTGATTTGGTCAGGATTATCAATCCCTTCCAAATCTAATCCACCGCCCAATAACGGAATGTGTAAAATCATATTAATTTCGTTAAATGTTAACCAATACTTAACCTTATCCTTATAACGCATAAATAAGACGCGTGAAAAGTTTAAGTAATTATCAATCATTCGACGGTCAGCCCAACCATTCATTTTTTTCAACATCCCTAACGGCGTATCGAAATGGTTAATTGTTACTAACGGTTCCATCCCTAATTCGTTACAAAGATCGATAACTTTATCATAGAATTCTAGCCCTTTTTCGTTTGGTTCTTTTTCATCACCTTGTGGAAATATCCGTGGCCAACTAATTGACATTCTGAAGGTTTTGAAACCCATTTCTGCCATTAATCGTAAATCTTCTTCATAATGATGATAAAAATCAACAGATTCATGACTAGGATAAAAATCTTCTTTCATCTGCATCGCTTCTTTTACATTAAATAAATAATCCCAGCGACCATGGTGTGCGTCTGGTAATATATCTACTAATGACAGGCCCTTACCATCAACATCATAGGCCCCTTCAAATTGATTAGCGGCCGTTGCGCCACCCCATAAAAAGTTATCTGGAAAATTTGATTTTGTCATCTTATTGACCTCCTGAATTAATTTCTAAATCTAATAAATCAGTACCAACAATTATTTCTGACTGGTCTTTAGCAAGTGGTTTAATTTTTTTATATTTTGGTGTGTTCGTCACGATAATTGGCGTAATAATTTCATATCCTGCCTGTTTAATACCTTCAATATCGAATTTAAGTAATAAATCGCCTTTTTTTACGACGGTATCAATTTCTGTTTGAATTTCAAAATACTTACCTTCTAATTCAACTGTATCCATTCCGATATGCATTAAAATTTCGGCGCCATCGTCTGTCACCATACCAACTGCGTGTCCTGTTGGAAAAACTAATGTTATTTTACCATCAGCAGGTGCGTATAATTGACCAACTTCAGGTAGAATTGCGATACCGTCACCCATAATACCAGAACTAAAGACAGGGTCTTTAACCTCTGATAAAGGTAATACTTCGCCTTTAAGTGGGCTACCAAGGATTTCTCCACTCATTTCTACTTCTACAGGTACTACTGACGTTGTTACTTTTGTTTCAGCAACAGCAACGGGTACTTCTTGATCTTCCTTTGTTAAACCGAACATAAGTGTTAAGACATATGCCAATACGAATGAAACAACGATTGCTATCAGCACAGCGTAGAATGACATATCAATTCCTGTCTTAGGATTCAAGTAACTTGGAATAGAGAAAATGCCTAATCCACCAACCATGTATCCTTTTGTCCCAAATACACCAAGAACCATGCCACCAATAGCGGCTGAAATACATGTAATAATAAATGGTTTTTTACGAGGTAACGTAATTCCGTAAATAGCGGGTTCCGTAACACCAAAGATTCCTGAAATAAATGAAGAATAGCCAAGACCTTTTAGTTTTTTATTTTTTGTTTTAATTGTAATTGCCAATACTGACCCAATTTGAGCGAACGTTGTCCCTAGCATAAGTGCTAAAATTGGATCTGAGCCTGTTGTTGAAATGTTAAGTAAGGCAAGTGGAACAAGTCCCCAATGTAACCCGAAGATAACAAGTACTTGCCATAAGCCACCAAGAACTGCGCCAGCGGCAATTGGACTAAATGTGTATACAGCTGTAAATCCGGTTGCCACAATATCACTAGCCCAAGTTGTTATGGGACCTATAAAGATAAATGTAATAGGCACAACAACAAGTGCTGTTAACATTGGCACTAAGAATGTTCGTACAACTTCTGGTATCACTTTTTTGAAGAATGGTTCCACTTTTGATGCAAACCAAATTGATACAATAATAGGTACAACTGATGATGCGTAACTCATCATGATTACTGGAATCCCCAAGAATGTCATATAGATTGGTGATTCAAAAATTGTTCCTGCAAATAAAGTGTACAGCACTTTTCCACCTGAAGCGGCTAGTGTTGCTGGCAATTGTGCCACAATAGTTGGGTAAACTAAGGATGCACCAATAACCATTGCCAACAATGGATTAACGTGGAATTTTTTACTAGCACTGTAAGCTAAGATAATCGGGAAGAAATAAAAGAAAGAATCTCCTAATGCATTTAAAATAATATACGTTCCAGATGTCGGTGCCACCCAGCTAAATGCGACTAGTAATGAAACTATTCCTTTGATCATCCCTGTTGCAGCTAAAACACCTAGAGCTGGTGCAAAGATACCTGAAATCATATCAATAAAGGCATCAAGCGGTTTCATTTTTTCGCCATCATTATCTGGCACAATGCCATCACCATCAAGTCCGCTACCTTTAACTAATGCATCATAAACTTCCGGAACTTGATTTCCAACAACCACTTGGTACTGGCCGCCACTTTTAACAACGGTCACTACGCCGTCCATATTTTTCAACATATCGGTATTGGCCTTAGATTCATCTTTTAATTTAAATCTTAGTCGGGTTGTACAATGGACTACGCTATTAACGTTAGCTTCGCCACCTACATTTTTTAAAATATCTTTAGCTAATTTTTCGTAACTCATCACAATCACTCCTTTATATTTTTTATAAATTAAAACCCAGTTATCCATTTCAACTCAAAAAATACGAGTTTGCATGGATAACTGGGTTTATGCTTGCTTATAAATGGCAATAACACACCTAATTATCAATTTATTTAATTTTCTGTTTGCCGATGGGTTACTCGCCAGATATGTAAAACTAGATAAACTTGTTCGTCTGCTTGTAAATCCCAATCGGCCCGTTCTCGAATATACTGCACGATTTTTTCCACTGTTTCGTACACTTGTGGATACCGACTAATCATCATGGCGAGCAACTCAGGGTCAAGTTCTGCACGATCAATCTCAGTATTATGAAAATGCCTAATGAATAAATAGCGTAAATGTGAGACAAATCGACTATAATTAAATGATTTTTCGTCGAGAATAATACCAGTATCTAATTGAATAATATTAACAATTCCCGAAATGAGTTCTGTCAGCTTCATCGATTCTTGAACAGCATGTCCGCCTTCTTTGACGTTAATCAAATGATAGGTTAATAAAATCAATTCATTATTTTGAACCGTAATGTCAAATTTTGATTCGATTTCTTTAATACCAACCTTTGCAGCTTGGAATTCACTTGGAAATAATTTTTTCATTTCCCAATGAACAGATCGGTCATTTAAAAACATTTCTTCACGATTTTTTTGTAATGAATATTGAAAATGGTCCACTAAAATCAAAAATTGAACATCATCAAATGTCACATCAATTAATGGCTCTACTACTCCAACAAAAGTTGTCGTAACTTCCAAAGTTTCTGCATCAAATCCTGAAATTAATTTCATTGTATCTGAATCTTCTTCAGCTTTAAACCGTCGGTCAATCTGGTCCTTATCGATATTATCTCCAGCATGATAACCGAATCCAATACCGTTACCAATGACCACCCACTCAACATTGTCGGATGATTCAACTAAAGCTGCATTATTATTAAAATTTTTTACGAACTTCACATCAAACCGACCCCTTCCCATAAAAAATGACCTACAAATACAGATATTTTCATATCTACATCAATAGGTCATGCCTGATCGAATCAGTAACACTCATTTCATATTTATTGTATCATTTATTGTAAGCGTTATCAATAGCTATTTAAATTACTTTATAACTTACTACCATTTTCTTTAATGACCTTTTGATACCAATAGAATGAATCTTTCTTATATCGTTTTAATTCTTTCGCACTTTCTTCATCACGATCAATATAAACAAAGCCATAGCGCTTTTGATAGCCATTTGACCAGCTCAATAAATCAGTGAAACTCCAAGTTGTATACCCAATGACTTTTACACCGTCTGAAATGGCTTCTTGAATGGCTTTAATATGTTCATTGATAAAGTAAATTCGGTAATCATCATGAATTGTATTGCCTTCTTCTAATTTATCATAAGCACCAAGACCGTTTTCAGTAATAAGAACAGGTAAGTCGTAACGACTATCAATTCTTCTCAGAGCAATTCTTAGCCCTTCAGGATCAATATTCCAATCCCAATCAGTTTGTTTTAAAAATTCATTATTAGTAGTCTTAAACATGCCTGGAACGCCACTTTCGGAGCTAGTCCCCTTTTTACCTGTATTATTTTCAGCAGCAAGTCCAACACCACCAACTAACGGATTAGCCGCAATTGTTTGGGTTTGATAATAATTTAAACCCATAAAATCTGGTTTTCCAGCAATTAAAAGAGCTTGATCTGCTTCTGTAACAGTAGGTGCAGTTCCACGTTCAGTTAACCATTTATAAATCATTTTTGGATAACGTCCATAAACATAAATATCCATCCAAAAATGAGCAGCATAATCTTCATAGTTAGTAGCCGCAACTTGGTTTTTAGGATCTCCATTAACTGCATAACCCGGGCTATAGGCAAAGCTAGGCCCAATTTCACCTTGATAATGACCTTCATGAAATGCCTTAATTGCTGAAGCATTTGCTAAATTAGCAATGTGATTTGCAGCATACATTCTTTTTTCATCATTTACTGCAGGCGGATGACTCTCCATTTGATAGCCATGAGAAATAAATACGTTTTGTTCATTTAATGATACCCAATATTTAACACGATCACTGAATGCATCAAAACAAGTTTTCGCATAATCCGTAAAATCAGTAATAATTTCACGAGATTCCCAACCAGCATATTCATCTTGTAATGCTTGTGGTAAATCCCAATGATAAAGTGTCACAACAGGTTCAATATTATTCGCAATTAACTCATCGATTAATCGATTATAAAAATCTATCCCCTTTTGATTAACTTTACCTTTTCCTTCTGGATAAATACGTGTCCAAGCAATTGAAAAACGGTAAGCTTTCAATCCTTGCTCCTTCATTAAGGCGACATCTTCTTTAAAACGGTGATAATGATCGACGGCTACATCACCATTTGTACCCTTAAATGTTTTCCCAGGAATTCTTACAAATTTATCCCAAACTGATAATCCTTTACCATCTTCTTGATACGCACCTTCAATTTGGTAAGCAGCTGAGGAAGCCCCCCATAAAAAATCAGTTGGAAATTGACTCATTTTTTCATATTCCATTATCTATTCTCTCCTTAAAAATAATCACTTAATATCGGTTGTTCTTTAATTAATGCGCCATCGAATAACGTCACGTCGCCTGATACAAATCCATATTGTTTTAATTGTTTAAATGTTCGATACCCCATCATACTTCGTGTTAAATTTTGAATATCCGTTGTAAACGTAGTTGCTGAATTTTCAGTCTTTTCAACTTTTGTTTGTCCGTCTATTCGGCTAATTTGCCAATAGCCTTCATTAGCCTGAATAGTCGAATCTTGAACTTGAATCACAATTTGTGGAAAATCTTGCTGGTAAGGGTATCTGCTGAGAAAGTCTTCAACATTTACAATTCTTGCCATCATGTAAGGTTGCGTTGTCACTTCAACTTGAGGATTTGCCAGTACATCTGGAAATGGCTGTCCAATTGGACTCTCATAACTAAACCATTCGTATGCTGATTGATGCTTAAGCACAAAATTTTGTAATTGGAGCCAACTCTCACTTGTTTGATATATCCATTCAACGATTTTAAATTCATCAGTTTCTCTTTGATAAACAAGATAGCCTTCTGACTCATTTTTTTCATTATAATAGACCGCTACTTCCCAGTTAGGGTGTTTCTCCGCCGAATAAGTTAACCACCAATCTGGCCGTTCAATACCACCTTGTTGAGAGAGCTGATTCTGTTGGTATAATTTATTTAATTCCTCTTTTACATCCAAATAACGGTGACGTTCAACGTGACCTATGGCCTTAACTTTTAATCGTGGTAAATCCTTCGTATTCATCCGATATATCGTTTGATCAAATGTTGCTTCGTAACCGAATTTACGATAGAACGGATACGAAAATGGCGCTAAATACGATAATGTCGTTCCATTATCATACATCTCATCCAGAGCTAAATTCATTAATTGTCCAATACTACCCTGACCAGCAAATTCTGGATAACTTGCAACATAGCCAATACCACCCATTTTAAATTGAGTCCCGTGAAAATGAGTCGTAAATGGTGTATTAATCACACCGCTGACAACTTTCCCAGATTCAACTGAGCCCCAATCTGATGAATGCTCATAAAGTTTGCGAAAAAAGCTCTTTCTCTGTGCTGATACTTTTTTATTAAAGGCATAAATTGATAAATCAAAGTAACTTCCAAAATGAGTTTCATCTAACTTCATATTTGTCATGGATCTACTCAACTCCTTCTTCTGTACGAATTAACCTCTTTAAATATAGCACGGTTACCCTATTCGTGCAATCGCTTACAAAATTAGTCAATAAAAAAATCATCCAATTATTATTGGATGATCCTTCTCATTAATCAAAATGTTCTGCTTTTGGTTTGCGTCTTTTACCTTTATTTTTTTGATTTCTCAAACGAACTTTACGATGTGGTTTCTTTACTGGTTCATCAGATTGCTTTTGACCATCAACTGTTTTGGCTTTCACTTCAACTGGTTTAAGTTTCTTAGCTTTTGGTTCAGCCACACGTTCTGGTCTTTCTGTTACAATCGCACCATCATATAAGTAACCTTTTTCAATTTCAAATGGTGTATTTTTTAAATCTTGTTTTAAGGTACGTAGATCATGTTCATTTCCAAGATTAATAACCATCCCTTCAGCACCCATCCGGCCTGTCCGGCCGACACGATGAATATATGACGTCGTATCTTTAGGCATATCATAATTTACGACTGCGGGTAACATTGGAATGTCCAAACCTCGAGCGGCAACATCCGTCGTTAGTAATAATTTAATTTCATGCTTATGAAGTTGTGATAAAGCATTAGCACGATTAACTTGGCGTTGCTCGCTATCTAAGACAGCGACTGGTACATGATCATATTTTAATTTTTGAGCCATATCTTGTAACGATGATAGTTGGTTAAAGAAAACTAGTGCATAAAAATCTTCAACATTTGCTAAACGACGCAACGTTGATTGACGTTTACGCGTTGGTGTTTCAATTGAATAATGGTGAACGATACCTTGTGTTTGATCAACTTCACGAACATCATAAGTTGTCACATTAGCACCAAACCATTTTTTCAAATCATCTAATATTGCCGTTTCCGTCGCAGAAAAGAAACTTAATTGAATGCCTGCAGGTGCCTGGCTGATTAAATCACGACAAGTTGTTAGTGTTTCATCCGTTAATAAATCATCCGCTTCATCAATGACAACTGATTTAACTTTATGTAATTTAATTTTTTTATCTTCAGCTAAATTCAATAAGCGACCTGGTGTTCCGACAATAATCTCAGGTTTTTTCTTTAAATTTTCAATTTGGCGTTTCATATTAGCACCACCAATAATAGCTTGAACTTTTAAATCAAGTTCTTTAGCCCAAGGACGAATGACACCTGCTAATTGCATAGCTAATTCTTGTGAAGGTGCAATAATCAATAGTTGAATGCCATCTTTAGGTATTAATCTTTCGAGTAAAGGTAAGCTGAACGCTAATGTTTTACCAGAACCGGTTGGTGCTAATCCAAGGATATTTTCACCTGATTTTAGAGGTTCATAAACGGCTTCTTGGATGGGTGATTGTGTTTCAAAACCTTGTTCTTTAAAATATGCATCAAATTTTGGATTCATTTTAGTCTCTTTCTTTTAACTTCATAGGATTAGTTTTAATAATTAAGTATAGCATATAAAAAATAAGCTTCCATTGATTCACAGAAACTTATCTCAATAATTCTTATTTATGATCAGCTGGAAATTCAATTCCGGCACTTTTCCTTAAATCAAACAATACTTGATTAACTGTCACACTAAGTTTTTGCCATTTTATATAATCAGCTTTGTTCGTTACGTCATTGGGGTTATTGATGACTCTAGCAAAATCAATCGCTTCAGCTAACATCGGATTTTTAGCTGGTTTTTGACTAAGTAGTTCTTCTTTATCAGAGCCATCTCGATAAAGAACCTCATTTAATTCAGCTGCATTATCCATCACAATTGTGTCTTTTAGGCCATAGATTTCACTAGTTAAATATGAATTTGCTGTCTTACCAATATTTAAGGTCACTCTAAAATCTTCATAAGTTAGAATTGCGACACCTTTACCATCAACACCTGTTGGTAACATTGTTGGATAGTACTGAACTTCAAGTGGTGTACCAAACCAAGAAATAGCATTATAAACAACGTAAACACCTAAGTCTTGTAATGCACCACCAGAAAATTTTGGTGAGAAGATATTAGGTTCTTCACCTGCTAAAATAGCATCATAACGTGACGAATACTTCATATAAGTTAAAGTTGCGCCTTGGATGGTCTCTAG
Source organism: Dellaglioa sp. CoH-55-MRSF-8 (assembly GCF_056782195.1). The sequence continues at coordinate 93,856 of NZ_JBXAYH010000003.1, read as the reverse complement.
TTCAGTTACTTTTTGTTCAATAATTTTGAAATTATCTTGATGAATTTGTCGAGCTGCTTCAAATAATTGACTTCCAGGATGTTCCCTAAGAACCGTCTGAATAGCGGCCATTTCTGTTGGATTTGAGACCACTGGTTTTTCGGCAATAACTTTTTTACCAGCTTCAATCGCTAATTTAATTTGTTCAAAATGTAAACTATTCGGAGAAGCAATATAGATTACCTCAAATTTATCTGAATTTAAAAATTCTGTCATATTATCGTAAAAATTTGTTGCACCATATTTTTCACCAAAATCTTTGGCTTTTAATTCGGTTCTTGAATAGACACTAGTCAATTGAAATTCATTAGATTCATGCGCTGCTTCAACGAATTGACCTGTAATCCAATTTGTACCAATAATACCTAATTTAATCATACCCAATACCTCCATTTTATTATTAAATTCATTATAACAACAATTGAACCGTTTTCATAACGATTGCTTTATTTCAATTTTGTGACGATAGATTAAATTTATATATATTTTGGGCAATTCTTTCCGCTTGTTAGCTAAAAGTGCTATATTTAAGTAGAAGAGTTCTAATTAGGAGGGATAGCTGTGAAGAAACGTAGTTTTGCACTACTAGGTGCATCATTTTTTATTGGATTAACGAAAGATATTAAGTCTATAACCGCACCTAAAACTAAGGTTTCTTTACCTATTTTTTATGCTGGACATTGGCTATTCTACGATGAATTAAGTCATCGACACCATAATTTGGATATTTCATCAGACCTCACAATTCGAATTGACGAACGTGCACTCGATGGTAAGATTGAACATATAGATGAGCGTGAACTTAGTTTCTTAGATGAATATGGTTTTCATCTAAGAATTGATGCAAACGATCAAGGACCAGTGAGTTTGTTTGACGAAGCAGATAACCGGACCTATCCCATTAAATTAGCCCCAATTGTAGAATCACAAGATGATAAAAATGAAGATGTAGATTAACAGAATTTTGTTGATTATCATCTTCATTTTTTGTTTCATTACACGTTTAAATAGTCTAAAATAGTTAAATACGCATTTTAATATAGAAACGAGGACCTTTTTCCATGAACAATGATCACCTAAAACGAGATATTGGCTTTTTCGCTGCCCTTTCAACTGTAATGGGAACAGTTATCGGCGGAGGCGTTTTTTTTAAAGTTTCAAGCGTTACACAACAAACCCAATCTGCTAACTTAACTTTATTTGTTTGGTTACTTGGTGGCTTTTTAACTATCTGTGCTGGATTAACCGCTGCAGAACTTGCAGCCGCCATCCCAGAAACTGGTGGCGCCATTAAATATATCGAATATACTTATGGCCGTTTCCCAGCATTTTTACTTGGCTGGGCACAAATAATCATTTATTATCCAGCAAACATTGCAGCTCTTTCAATTATTTTTGGCACACAATTAATTAATCTTTTCCATCTTGATTCACATTTAATTATCCCATTTGCTTTAATTAGTGGAATCAGTATCACATTGATTAACTTTTTAGGCGCCAAAGTTGGTGGTACCTTTCAATCAATTTCATTAGTTTTAAAATTATTACCTATTATTGTCATTGTGATATGGGGGATTTTCACTCCTGGACAAGTGACGTTTAGTTTAATTCCGTTAACATCCGGCGCGCACCAGTCTTTCTTTACTGCTTTAAGTGGCGGCCTTCTTGCGACCATGTTTGCTTATGATGGCTGGATTGGGGTTGGAAATATTGCCGGAGAGATGCACCATCCAGAACGTGATTTACCGAAAGCCATTATTTCAGGATTATTTTTCATCACAATTATCTATACATTAATTAATTTTGTTTTTCTTAAGGCTCTTCCTATTTCAGGATTAGCTGGCAATTTAAATGCAGCTTCTGATGCCTCAAGACAACTATTTGGACAATTTGGTGGTAAGTTTGTGACCGTTGGTATCTTAATTTCAGTCTACGGTGCCACTAACGGCTATACGTTAACCGGTATGCGCGTTCCATATGCGATGGCCTTAGAAAACCAACTCCCCTTTAGTAATTGGCTAAAACGCTTATCTCCTCATACGAGAGTTCCATATATTGCGGGCTTTTTACAAATAAGTATCGCAATAATAATGATGTTCTTAGGTAGTTTTGATTTATTAACAGATATGCTTATTTTTGTTATTTGGATTTTTAATGTACTAGTTTTCGTTGCTATCTTTATATTACGAAAACGTGAACCTGAATTAAATAGACCCTATAAAGTTCCTTTATATCCAATCATTCCAATCATCGCGATTATTGGGGGTATTTTTATACTCGTTGCGACACTATTAACACAAACGACGTTAGCACTTGTTGGTCTATTAATAACGGGACTTGGCATTCCTGTTTACTTTATTCATCAAAAAAGCCAAGGATAATTATACAAATAAAAACATTCAACTTTTAGAGCCAGATAGGCTCATATCCCTTAAGTCGAATGTTTTTATTTTTTATAAATTATTTAAATAGTTACTATATCCAGCAGCTTCCATTTCTGCTTCAGGAATAAACTTCAATGAGGCAGAGTTAATACAATAACGTAATCCGCCTTGGTCTTTAGGTCCATCAGTAAATACATGACCTAAATGTGAATTTGCTTCCTTACTTCTAACTTCCGTTCGTTGATAACCAAAAAGACTATTATCAACCAACTCAGCAATCTTAGAACCTGGGATTGGTTTTGAAAATGATGGCCAACCGCAGCCAGCGTCATATTTTTCTGCTGAACTAAAAAGTGCTTCCCCACTAACAACATCAACGTAAATTCCTTTTTGATAGAAGTCATCATATTTACCGGTAAATGGCGCTTCCGTTGCAGCATGTTGTGTAACTTCAAACTCTTCATTAGTTAAACGTTCACGTAATTCTTTTTCAGTTTCTTTTGACATAATGGACCTCCTAATGTTTTAAGATATCATTAGAATACTCTTTTTCACACTGAATACAATTTATCTGTTTGCAAAAAAAAGGCCAAAAGTAAAATACCTTTGGTCTTCCTCATCTATTATATTAAATTGGTTATTTTTCTAAAATTGTAACTGTTTCAATATGTGTTGTTTGTGGGAATTGATCCACTGGTAAAATTGGTTTTGTAACTTTGTAACCATCATCTAAGAAGCTCTGTAAATCACGAACTAATGTTGAAGGGTTACAACTAATGTAAACAACTTTTTTAGGTTGCATTTTAAGTGTACTTTCAATAAATGCTGGTTCTAGCCCCTTACGAGGAGGATCGACAACTAAAACGTCAGGTCTTAAGTTAGCATGACTCCAGTTTTCCATCCAGTTTTCTGCCATCCCAGTTTCAAAACGAACATTATCAATACCATTAATCTTAGCATTTTCTTTCGCATCTTTAACCGCTGCAGAAACTAATTCTACACCATAGATTTGACGAGCATGTTTTGCCATTGATAATGAAATTGTTCCAATACCACTATAAGCATCAATAACTGTTTCATTACCAGTTAAACCAGCACGTTCAAATGCTGCAGCATATAATTTTTCTGTTTGGACAGGATTAATTTGGTAGAAAGAATGTGGTGAAATTCTAAATGTTAATCCATTTAATTGATCTTCAATATAACCAGGGCCAAATAAAACTTTGTTTTCGCGGCCTAAAATAACATTTGTCTTTTCAGAATTTGTATTTTGAACAATAGTTGTAACCTCAGGTAATGATTCACGGATTGCAGCAGTAATTTCAGTAAACATTGGTAATTTCTTAGAGCGTGTTACTAAGACAATCATCATTTGTTTTGAGTAATGACCACGGCGAACCATAATGTGACGGATAATCCCTTTATGTGCACGTTCGTCATATGCTTCCACATGGAAACGTTGTAAGACATCACGTACAGCTACGATTGCTTTATCAATTTCTTCATCTTGAATTAAAAAATCTTCAATTGCAACAAAATCATGACTGTTTTTCTTGAAGAATCCTGTTTTTAATTCACCAGCAATTTCGCGAACAGGCACTTGTGCTTTATTACGGTAATGGAAAGGATTTTCCATTCCAACAGCATCAGATACTTCAATATCCAAATGCGCTTTTTTCAATAACTCTTGAACTTGTGCTTGTTTGAATTTTAATTGTGCTGGGTATGCTAAATGTTGTAAAGGTGCAATTCCAGTTTGTGTATATGCTGAACCTTTTGTTTCAACACGATCTGGGCTCTCATTACGAAAAGCTAAAACTTTAGCGAAACCAAAGTTCTTGCTAACTTTCATTACACGAATACTAACTTTTTCGCCTGGTAATGCATTTTCAATAAATAATGGGTAGCCATCAACTTTAGCGACACCCATACCTTGATAAGTTAAATCGATAATTTCTGTATCAAATTCTTGGTTCTTTATTACTGGAGGTAGTTTTTTCATTGTTGTCCTTTCGATGTTCCTGCGTATTTACTTTATTCAACCATGTTTAACCCCTAAAAGTCAATAGTTGCCAACTCTAGAAATAAAACAGGATTGAGGCCTTTACCAAGCACCTCAATCCTACTTAATTTCTTAGTTATCTCTTACTTTACTAATTGTACCATTACCGTCAACATCTTCACTATGCATTTCTTGGACTTCTTTTACAAAATGTTCTTCAGCTGTAATTTCGGCAGCCGTACGACCTGACGTAATTGACGTTTCTGGCAATGCATCTGTATTCGCAAAAATTTCGATATGTTGCTTTAAATTTTTGAAAGTCATTGGTGCATCACCACCATATTCACCATCAATATTAATCATCATTTTATTATCGACTGGTTTAGCAATTAATTTAGACGTTTTAACATAAATCACACGTTTATCATTAATATGCTTCCCACCATTTAACACAAGTGCCATTAAATGCAACATTTCGGCGATATTAGTCGCTTTAACAATAAGCAAGGTAAACTTACCGTCATCAAGTGAAGCGTTTGGTACGATTTGTTCAAAGCCACCTACAGAGTTCGTCAATGCTAATAAAAACATTGATGCTTTCCCTTTAAAAATTCCCCCATCATACTCAAGGTTCATTTCAATTGGTTTCATTCTAGGTAACATTTCAGCACCTTTAGCTAAATAAGCCAGATAACCAAAAAGTGATTTAAATTGTGAAGGAACATCATAAGTTAATTCCGTTAATAATCCACCACCAGCGATATTAATGAAATATTTTTCTCCAGCTTGTCCAACATCCATTTTAACTGTGTTACCTTTTGCAATTACTTTTGCAGCAGCAACTGAATCATCCCTAGGTATTTTCAAAGCTCTCGCATAATCATTTGTCGTTCCAGCTGGAATAACACCTATCTTAGGTCGGTGCTTAAGACCAGCAATTCCATTAGCAACTTCATTAATGGTTCCGTCGCCACCAGCAGCAATTACTAAATCAAACCCTGATTTAGCAGCTCTCGTTGCTTCATCTCGAGCTGAATGTTTCTTCGCTGTCGTCGCATAAGCACTAGTTTCATACCCGGCATTTTCAATGATGTCTAGAATACTCACGAGATCACTTTTTAAAGCCTCACGACCGGATGTTGGGTTATAGATAATTCTGGCTCTTTTTCTCATTCCGTTCCTCCACATGAATCTTATTTTAATAAGATTATCTTTGCTTCAATGAGGCCATCAATAATTGATTGACCACATTAGGATTTGCTTGTCCCTGTGTTTGTTTCATGATTTGTCCGATTAAGAATCCAACAGCACGATCTTTACCATTTTTGAAATCTTCAATTGATTGTTCATTGTTATCTAAAATACCATCAATAATGGGTTGTAACTTAGCTGGGTCAGATAATTGAACAAGTCCCTTAGACTCAACCCAAGCTTTAGGTTCGCTACCATTTTTAATAATTTCTTGGAAAACTTTTTTAGCAATCTTACTTGAAATTGTTTCATCAGTAATTAAATTAATCATTCCAGCAAGATTTGCTGGTGTTAATTTAGTATCTTGTAAGTTTAATTTATTTGTATTCATGAACGCATTAACTTCACCCATTAACCAGTTAGCAGCTAACTTAGGATCTGCATCTAACTTAATTGTGTCTTCAAAGAAATCTGACATTTCTTTTGTTTGTGTTAAGACTTCAGCATCATATTCAGGCAAGCCTAATTCACTTGCATAGCGTGTCCGTCGTTTGTCAGGCATTTCGGGAATTGATTCTCTAACTTCTTGAATCCAGTCATCACTAATATGAATTGGTGGAATATCTGGTTCTGGGAAATAACGATAATCGCTAGCCCCTTCTTTGACACGCATCAAAATAGTTGTACCAGTTGGTGCATCAAAACGGCGTGTTTCTTGTTGAACAATACCACCAGACATCAAGACATTTATTTGACGTTTTTCTTCAAATTCAAGTCCTTTACGCACATTTTCAAATGAATTTAAATTTTTCATTTCAGTTTTTGTCCCATAACCGGGTTGGCCAATTGGGTTAATTGAAATATTAACATCAATTCGCATTGATCCTTCTTCCATCTTCACATCAGAAACACCGGTAAATTGAATAACTTGACGTAATTTTTCAAGATATGTGTAAGCTTCTTCAGGTGTTTTGATATCAGGACGTGAAACAATTTCAATCAAAGGTGTTCCTTGACGGTTTAAATCGACATAAGAATAGCCGTTAGGATTATGCGTATTTTTACCCGCATCTTCTTCAACGTGCATTTCTTCAATTCCGATTTTTTTCGTTTCGCCATTAACTTCAATTTCTAAGAAGCCGTTACGACCAATAGGTTCTTCTGATTGTGTGATCTGGTAAGCTTTTGGATTATCAGGATAAAAGTAATTTTTTCGGTCAAAATGGTTATCCTTTGTGATTTCACAATTTAAAGCTAAGGCAGCACGCATTCCGTATTCAATTGCCCCTTTATTGGCAGTTGGTAAAACACCTGGATAACCCCAGTCAATAACGTTGGTATTCGTATTAGGTTCTGCCCCAAAATCAACTTTTGAAGGTGAGAATGCCTTAGAGTTAGTTTTCATTTCAATATGAACTTCAAGTCCAATTGTTGTTTCAAAATTCATTAGTTTTGGCCTCCTAACGTAGGGACTTCTTTATGGAAATCAGTTGCTTGTTCAAATGCGTAACCAGCACGATACATTGTTGCTTCATCGAATGATTTCGCAATTAATTGTAATCCAACTGGTAAGCCATTTGAGAATCCAGCAGGAACTGACATGCCGGGTAGTCCAGCCAAGTTAACTGGAATCGTTAAAATATCATTCATATACATTGTAATTGGGTCTTCAATTTTATCACCAATATTAAATGCTGTATTAGGTGCAGTAGGCCCAATAATCAAATCATAATCATTGAATACATTACGGAAATCATTGCAGATTAAAGTCCGAACTTGAGCTGCTTTCTTGAAGAAAGCGTCATAAGTTCCAGCAGATAATGAGAATGTTCCTAACATAATCCGACGTTTAACTTCATCCCCAAAACCTTCTGAACGAGAACGTACATAAACATCTTCCAAACTCTTAACGTCTTGTGCACGGAATCCATAACGAATACCATCAAAACGTTGTAAATTAGATGATGCCTCAGAAGAAGCTAGAATATAGTAAACGGGCACACCATATTTACTGTTTGGTAAACTAACTTCGTCAACTGTTGCGCCAAGTTCTTCAAACGTCTTAACTGCTTTTTGAATGGCTTCTTTAACACCAGCATCAACACCCTCACCTAAATACTCTTTAGGTAAAGCAATCTTCATTCCTTTAATATCGCCAGTTAATCCAGCAGTAAAATCAGGAACAGCTTGCGCTGAACTCGTTGAATCATGAACATCGTTACCACTGATTGCATTTAAAACAGCAGCGTTATCTTTAACGCCACGTGTGAATGGTCCAATTTGGTCCAAACTTGATGCAAATGCAATTAAACCATAACGTGATACACGACCATAAGTTGGTTTTGTTCCTACGACACCATTAAATGAAGCAGGTTGACGGATAGAACCACCAGTATCTGAGCCTAAAGCAGCAATAACTTCACCTGAAGCAACTGCAGCAGCTGAACCACCTGATGAGCCACCGGGAACCTTCGTTGTATTCCAAGGGTTTTTTGTTGTTTTAAAAGCTGACGTTTCAGTAGAACCACCCATAGCAAATTCATCCATGTTTGTTTTACCAATTGTCACCATTTGTGCTTGGCGCATTTTTTCAATCACTGTTGCATCATATATTGGATTGAAATTTTCTAACATTTTGCTTGCAGCAGTTGTTGTTAAATCCTTTGTCACAATATTATCTTTAACAGCCATTGGTATCCCGGCTAAGACATTATTTGCATCGATACCAGCAGCATCAACAGCCTTAGCTTGGCTAAGTGCCATTTCTTCGTTCATTGCGAGGAAAGCAGAAATCTTTGAATCACGTGCTTTAATTTCAGCAAAGGTTGCCTTCGTTAATTCTTCAGAACTCATTTCTTTATTAACTAATGCGTCATGTAAACTTGATAAATCTTGTTTGAAATAATCCATGCTTAAGCTTCCTCACTTTCATCAATAATTGCTGGCACTTTAATAAGGCCATTTTCACTATCCGGTGCATTTTTAAAGAGTAAGTCTCGATCTGTTCCTTCTTCTGCGACATCTTCACGCATCACATTGAGAACATCTGTAATATGTGTCGTTACTGGAACGCCTGTTGTATCTACTTCTGATAATTGTTCAGCCATTCCGATAATATCATCTAATTGACTGGTAAATAGTTCTAAATCTGTATCACTGAGTTCTAGTTTAGCTAACTCTGAGACATGTTTGACTTCTTCTTTACTAATTGACATTCAAAACCATCCCTTCAAAATTCAAATTAATTTCTTTTTAATAACTGGTAAATACATGCGTATAGTATGTGCTTTCTTTAGCTGTTTTGGCAAGGAAACTTTGCATTGTCCCATCACTACCTTTGATAGTAATGTCAATTGGAATCCCTGATGCTAAATATTTCACGGCCGTTGTTGATAAATATTGAGTGAAACTAATAATCTCTGTTTCACTATAAAATTGAGTTGTAATATTGATGTGCATCCCTGTAATTGCTTTGTTTTTATATTGTACCTGTGCTGTTACACCTGCTAAATTAGGAAAGAAACTTTGAACTTCAGTTTTAAAATTCGTAAATGTCGTTTCATCATTTGTATTAGGTGATGTGGCCGTCGATGTCGTTGGGAACGTATAACTCTTAATTGAAACATCATCCCAATTATCAATCGTCGTTTTACCATTCTTATTCACAGCGTAGGCGTAGAAACTACCGCCAACTAAACTATCGTTTGGTGCTTGCTTGTACATTGCCACCATGATTGGAACGCTATCACTAATTCCTTTGGTTTTACGAAGACGAGCAACCACTTTGTTAGCAGCTTCTTTACCCTTTTCTCTCATTGTTGCATCAGAAATAACGGTTTTATATTCAGCCCCATATTCTTCTTTTTGATAATAATCAACTGAGTTCATTCCGATACCTACCGAGATACCCGAGAGTGATAATTTGCTGCCTTTTTTTGTCATAAAATCTTGTTCTTCAACTTGCTGTACATACATGGGATTACGGTCTGTTTCACCCGTTTTACCATTACTCTTAGGGTTTAATCCGTCTTTATTAGCACTTGATTCACGTCCTAACCAGCTTTGAACAGTCGTTTTTGTTAAATATTGTCCTTCTTGGAAAATATAACTGTCAGTAGCAAATTGATCTTTAGATAAATCTAACAGACCAGATTCAAAACTTTTTAAATTCAAGACATTGTCATTTTGTGTGAGTGCCACACCTCTTGATTTACTTGTTAAATATTTACCATCTTTAATGACACCTTCATAGTTACTATCACTTGTTTGGCCAGTTGTCTGGTAACCAGAACTTGATGTATTTTTAGAGGTTCCCGACGAGCCTGATGAGGCAACATTGCCACAGGCTGCTAAGAAAATTAACGAGAAACTTAACATAAGTCCAATCTTAATTTTTTTCATATGACACTCCTTCCATAACTGAGATAAATTGTTGTTCATCCCAAATTTCAATTTCTAGTTGCTTCGCTTTTGTTAACTTACTTCCAGCATCATGCCCGGCAATTAATAGGTCTGTTTTTTTCGAAACACTACCAACAACAGAAGCACCATTTGCTTCAAGCCATTTTTTAGCATCGCTTCGTTTCAACTGATCAAGTGTTCCCGTTAGGACAACTTTCTTATCCATCACGGGACTACCTTCAGCTAATTCTGCAATTTCAGCAGTTGTTTTGCCTAAAAAGGTTAAGTTAACTTGCGCATTATCCAGTTCATCAATCAATTCACGAACTTGGTCATTGGCAAAATAAGTCACAAGACTATCCGCAATCACCTGTCCGATTGAATCAATGACGAGAATATCTTCGGAAATTGCTGTCATTAATTGATGAATATCTTTAAATTCGGCTGAAACCAATCGAGCAGCCTTAGCTCCAACATGCCGAATTCCTAGTCCAAATAATAAGCGTTCCACTGAATTTTGTCGGCTAATATCAATTGCATTTAATAATTTATTAACCGATTTTTCTTTGAAATTATCTAGCGTTAACAGTTGATCGGCAGTTAACTGATACAATCCTGCAACATCACTAATTAACTTATTTTCAAATAATTGTTCAACAATTTTAGGCCCTAGTCCATCAATATTCATCGCATTTCTAGAAGCAAAATGTGCCAGACTCTCTTTAATGAGTGCGGGACATTTTGGATTGATACAACGTAATGCAACTTCTTCATCCAGATGAACTAATATTGCTCCACAAACTGGGCAGTTCGTTGGCAAACTATACACAACACTGTCTTCTGGTCGTTTATCTAAGACAACTTCAGAAATTTCTGGAATAATATCCCCAGCCTTATGCAACTTAACCGTATCGTTAATTCTAATATCTTTTTGTTTCAGTAAATCCCCATTATGCAATGATGCCCGAGAAACTGTTGTTCCCGCTAACTGCACAGGATTCATGATTGCAGTTGGTGTTACGACACCTGTTCGACCAATCGTCCATTCAATATCTAGAACTTTAGTTTCTTGCTCGTCTGGCGGGAATTTATAGGCAATTGCCCATTTTGGAACTTTAACCGTATTACCAACTTCATCATGAATCGTGAATAAATTTGCTTTAATAACAATACCATCGATATCGTAAGATAAATCATGACGTTTTGCTTGATATTCATTAATGTATGCCGAAATTTCTGTCATATCACTCGTAACACGTGATTCAGTATTTGTTCTAAATCCAAGTTTAGACAAGCGTTTTAACGCATCACTTTGAGTTTTGACATCCGGATCAACTATATAATAGATAAATGTACTCAATTGTCGTTGAGCCGTTTCAGCTGTATTTAATTGTCGTAAACTACCTGCTGCTGCATTCCTAGGATTAGCAAATACCGTTTCTCCAGCTTCCTCGCGACGTTTATTCAACGCAACAAACGCCTTTGTTGGCATGTAACATTCTCCACGAACTTCAATTGAAATGGGTTCCGTCAATGTTAGTGGAATTGATTTGACTGTTTTAAGATTTTCAGTAATATTTTCACCAATTGTGCCATCTCCACGAGTTGATCCTTTAACGAATACACCATTTTCATATGTTAACGAAATGGCCAATCCATCAATTTTGAGTTCAGTATTGTAACTTACCTCAGCATCAACTGATTTTTGTAATCGTTGATCAAATTCCGATAGTTCTTCAATGGAAAAGACATCCCCCAATGAAAGCATTGGTACTTCATGCGAAACTTTTTCAAAACCAGGCAGTACCTGGCCACCAACACGTTGCGTTGGTGAATTAGGTGTCACTAAATTAGGAAAGGCTTTTTCAAGTTCTACTAGTTGTAGGTAGTGTTCATCATAAACATGATCTTCAACTGTTGGCTGATCAAGGACATAATATTGACGCGTCCATTTGATTAAGTCAGTTTTTAATTGATTCACTCTATTAGTTGCTTCTTCCAATGTTATGGCTTGATTTGACAAACTTGAACCCTCCTTTTATTTAGTCCACTTTTTTTGTAATTGGTGCAAAAGCTGTCAACAGACGCTTAATCCCTTGTTCTTTGAAAGCAATATCAAGTTCAGCATCCGAACCTGATCCTGAAACTTTAACGATTGTCCCAGTACCCCAAGCTTTATGTTCCACTTTTTCACCAATACGCCAAACAACTGCATCAGCACCTGTACCATTATCACGTTCAACGGTTTTAGCAGGTCGACGGTATGTTGTCGCCGTCGCACGTTGATTGGAATACGATGAATTACGAGATGGTGCTGCCGTTTGATTATCTAATTCAAGTAATGACTCATCTATTTCACCAATGAAACGTGAAGCTTGATTACTTTGACGACGACCATACAACATTCTTGAAAAAGCATTTGTTAAATATAATTTGCGTTCAGCACGAGTAATTCCGACATATGCTAAACGACGTTCTTCCTCAAGTTGATCATCTTCTAACATGGCACGAGAAAGAGGGAATATGCCTTCTTCCAATCCCATTAAAAAGATAACTGGAAATTCAAGTCCTTTAGCGGCATGTAATGTCATCAATGTGACTTCTTCAGGTTCTTCTTCAATATCATCTTGTGCAGAAACTAGTGCTAAATCAGCTAAGAAATCAACATAACGGTCACTATCATCTTCTTCAGCTTCCCAACGATCATCAAATTGCTGAGTTACAGACAAGAATTCTTCAACGTTTTCAAGTCGCGTTTCATTTTCAATCGTTTTCGTCTTTTTCAAATTAGCTTCATAACCTGATTGTTTTAAAATTTCTTTTGTTAACTCGGTCACATTCAAGAACTCACGCATTTTTTGTAATCCACGAATCATTGTGGCAAATTCTTGTAATGATTTTTCAGCTTTACCAGAAATATTAGCAAGCGCTGAGTTTTCAGCACCTTCAAGCATTGTCCAATTATTCATATCTGAAAATTCACGTAATTTGTCCACACTACTTGCACCGATACCGCGTTTTGGGACATTTACAATACGATCAAAACTCATTGAATCTTGATCATTAGCAATTAAACGAATGTAGCCTAAGATATCTCGAATTTCCAATCGCTCGTAGAATTTGTGTCCACCAACCATTTTGTAAGGAACGCTTGATTTTAAGAATGTCTCTTCAATCACACGAGACTGTGCATTCGTTCGATATAAAATGGCGAAATCACCGTAATTTAAGTGATTATCTTTAATTTGTTCTTGAATTTTTTCAACCACATAATGTGATTCATCATTTTCACTTTGGCCACGGTAGTAAGAAATTTTCTCACCATCTTTATTATCAGTCCAAAGACTCTTATCACTGCGGTTCGTATTATTATCAATAACTGCATTGGCAGCATTCAGAATTGTTTTCGTTGAACGATAGTTTTGTTCCAACTTAACAACATCAGCATCAGGATAATCTTTTTCAAAATTCATAATGTTATCCATGTTTGCCCCACGCCAACCGTAAATACTTTGGTCAGCATCCCCGACGACGCAGAGATTTTTGAAACGTTCAGCTAACATGTTTACTAAGGTATATTGTGCTTCATTAGTATCCTGATATTCATCCACATGGATATATTGAAATTTATTTTGATAAAAAGCCAATGTTTCAGGCTTTTCTTTAAATAAACGGATAGTTAACATAATTAAATCATCGAAATCAACTGCTTGATTTGAGCGTAACTCTTTTTGATATGCCGTATAAACTTTAGCTACCATTTGTTCGAACATACTTGCAGCACGTTCTGCGTATTCTTTTTCTGTTAATAAATCATTTTTTGCATTTGAAATTGCTCCTAAAACGGTTCTTGGGTCAAATTTTTGTGGATCAATATTTTGTTCTTTTAAAATACGTTTTACTAAAGTCTTTTGTTCACCTGGGTCGGCAATTGTAAATGCACGATTATAACCAATTTGGTCAATATCACGTCGCAAAATACGAACACAAAGTGCATGGAATGTTGAAACCCAAACATCTTCTGCCCCTTTGTTAAGTAATTTATTAACACGTTCGCGCATCTCTTTTGATGCTTTATTTGTAAATGTGATTGCTAATACGTTCCATGGATTGATACCTTTTTCTTCAATTAAGTAAGCAACGCGATGCGTTAATACTCGCGTTTTACCACTTCCAGCTCCAGCCATAATTAAGAGTGGTCCCTCTGTTTTTAGGACAGCTTCTTTTTGTTTGTTATTCATTCCGTTCAATAAGCTTTCAGTAGTCAAATTAATCAATCCTCTCTATAAATCAGTCATTATTTATTATAGCAAAAAAACGCCTTAACTTCTTTAATTTTTATGAATATATGTCTCAACTTGTTCATAAAAAAAGACGAACCGATTCAAAACGATTCATCCTTCTAATTTCATTTAATTTGTTGTTTCTTTTTTATCCCAAATGCCTGTATCTTCAATTTGATTCAATGCTTCACGAACTGAATCTGACTGAACCAAAATATGCCCAGCACGATCTAATTTATGATTTTCAGGGTAACGATAAAAATGGTAATACCAATTATTTTTAAGAACCCACTGTGTCTTTAAATCGGCACGTTCTTCTTCTTTTAATGACACCATAACAGTTGGTGCAAGGAATTTCACTTTTGATAGTGGCAATCCACAAATGGCACGTAAATGCTGTTCATACATGCTAACGTTTGTTGCTTTATCAAAAACATACCCTGATTGATGCATAGCGGGCACGACACGTTTAACATAAATTGCACCTGATTTAGTTACAAAGTAGCCAATTTCTAATGCGCCAGTGTAGTCTAGATTTTCCGCAACTTTAATGGCAATTTTATGCATTTCAGCAGAAATTTCTGTATCTAAGTTAGCTGGTACGATTGATTCGTGTAATCGATGATCACGATATTTATTTTCAACAGCTGGGAAAAAATTAATTTCCTTACCATTTTTGATAAGAACCATTGAGATTTCTTGTTCATAAGGAATCCATGATTCTAAAATATAGGTGCCACGTTCAACCAAGTACGCCGCATCTGAAATATCAGTTTGCGTATTGAGAACACTCTGGTAACTTTTACCAAACCCTTTTTGGATTGGTTTTAAAACGCTGGGATACCCAATTGAAAGTACAGAATTATACACATCTTCTAATGATACAATTGTTTCAAAAGGTGGAATATTAATATTTAATTGTTCAAAAAAAGCTCTTTCCAACAAGCGGTCTTGCATAATTTCTAATGCATTATACTTTTGTGGCACATAAGTATATTTTGAAATATATTCAATCACTTCTGAATTAACGTGTTCAGATTCATACGTCACAATATCTGTTCGTTCAGCGAATTCTTTCAATTTATCCTTATCATTCATCTTACCTACAACAGAATAATCTGCTAATTGAAGTGTCTCACTAACTTCATTTTGACTGTATGCTGCGATTTTAAACCCTAAATTTCTTGCAGCCATAGCCAACATTGCACCCGTTGGACTATCTCCGATTATTCCCAATGTACTTCCAGGAAAGATAACTTTTTTTTCCACTATATATTCACTACTTTCTACTTTTGCTTTATACCCTTAATCATACTGTTATCCCGCGGGGCAATCAAGTTTTAACAACCATAATTTAACAATTTTATAAGAAAATAAAAAAGAGCACATTTTGCGCTCTTTTCGTTAATTTAATCTTCAAAATGAACTTGATCACCATCAAATGATGAAATTTTAGCAAGTGATTCTAAACGTACGCCACGTTCATGAATTAATTCGGCACCTTTTTGGAATGATTTTTCAATTACAATTCCAATTCCAGCAATTTCTGCCTTAGCTTCGTCACAAATTTGGAAGAGTCCTTCAGCTGCTTGGCCATTTGCCAAGAAGTCATCAATGATTAAAACACGATCGTTTTCACCTAAAAACTTGTTGGCAACGGCAATTGTATTTTCAACTTTCTTTGTGTACGAGTAAACAGAAGCAGAATATAAATCATTTTGCATCGTAACGCTCTTATTTTTACGTGCGAAGACAACAGGAACATGAAATTGTAACCCAACGAATACTGCTGGGGCAATACCTGATGATTCAACTGTTAAAATTTTAGTAATTTTTTCATTTTTGAATAATTCAGCAAATTCCACACCCATTGCTAACATTAAATCAGGATCAACTTGGTGATTTAAAAATTGATCGACCTTCAATACATCTCCTGGTAATACAATACCATCTTGCATAATTCTGTCTTCTAAAAGTTTCACGTGGGGTACGCTCCTCTTGCTATTTATATTTTTTTGGGTATAAAAATAGCTTTTTCACTTCGGTATAAGTAAAAAAGCTACATTCCGGTTTTGAATGACTTAAGAATAACATAATATAAGGGTAATTTCAATTTGAATCTACTCATTTATCGTTATTATACTTGACATTAATCCCGTTTATTTATCATATTTATCTAAATGATATTGTTTAATGATATCTGTTAATTTTGTACTATAATCATTATCTGTTGCGTACCCATCAACTACTAAAGCTGCTGCTGCATCTTCGTAAGTTGCTGCAGAAAGAACGTCAGCAAATTGTGTTTTATTCCATGTATTTCCATTAGCTAATAATTTCGAATGAGACATAATTGCTTCGTCCCAATCTTTGAAGACGATAAATTTAGCCGTAACCGTCTTCCATGTGCCATCTTTTTCTTGTTCTTTAGTTTTGAAATCTTTTGCACGTGCGCCCGTTCCTTTAATTCCAAATAGGTTATTGTAGTCTTTAGCTAAAGAACTCGTTCCCCAATCAGATTCTAAGATAGCTTGTGCAATTGTAATACTAGAAAAGACTTTATATTTTTTTTGCATTTTTTGTGCTTCAGGTGCTACTTTCTTAATAAATGCTTGTTTTTTAGCTTCTGCTGCTGCTTTTTTTGCTGATTCACTTGCTTCAATTTTTGAGGTTGATAATGACGTCGCAATAGATTCATCTCGAGCAACATTCTTTTTATGAACGTTCATTGAAACAACGACTGTAATAATACCAAGAATTAAAATTAAAACAACAATATTCGCAACTTGAATTTTACCGTTCTTTACAAAAATCCCCCGACCATTTTTCTTTTTCATTAGTACACCCGTCCCTATACATTTAATTGTTTCACTTATTTTACCCTAATTCTATATCTATTACCATCGTATTTTTTCTCTTTTTATTAAATTTCTGTTAAGCTTGAGCTATCTTAAATGAGACAGGAGAACATAATGACAAAAAATTTAAATTGGGGAATTATTGGACTTGGTAACATCGCTCACAGCTTTACAACTTACTTTGATCAACCATTTGGTGAAATCTATGCCGCTGGCTCAAGAAACTTAGAAAAAGCGCAAACTTTTGCTAACGAATTTAATATTCCACATGCCTATGGTAACTATGAAGACTTATTAGCTGATGATGAAATTGACATCGTTTACATTGCGACACCTCACAACTACCATATCGACACAATCTTGGCTGCACTTAAAGCTGGCAAGCACGTCTTAAGTGAAAAAGCAATCACCATGACTAGTGATGAACTTAAACAAGCAACTGATTTAGCTGAAGAAAAAGGCTTGATTTTACAAGAAGCAATGACTATTTATCATATGCCACTTTATAAAAAAATTATTGAAGTAGCTGAAGAAAAAAAATTAGGCAAACTAAAAATGGTCCAAGCCTCATTTGGTAGTTTTAAAGATCCTGATCCAACAAATCGTTTCTTCAATCCTGATTTAGCTGGTGGCGCATTATTAGATATCGGTGTTTATGCATTAGCCTTTGTCCGTCAATTCATGACAGCCACACCAGAAATCACAGGTTCAGCAATGAATTTATTCGAATCAGGTGTTGACGAATCTGAAACGATTAGTTTACAAAATGCCAATAATGAACTCGCAACTGTTGCCTTAACATTCAGAGCTAAAATGCCTAAAATGGGTATTATTGCTTATGAAGGTGGTTACTTTACTGTTTACGATTATCCTCGAGCTAATAAAGCTGCTCTTGTATTATCTGATGGAACAGCTACAGAAATCACTGCCGGCCATACAAAACAAGCCATGAATTATGAAATTAAAGATGTTCAAGATATGGTTTTGGGTAATTTAAATCCTAAACCATTCTTAGAAAAAACAACAGATGTTATGTCAATAATGACACAAGCTCGTGAACAATGGGGCTTTAAATATCCTTTTGAAAAATAAGCTTCATCTGAAAAGTTATCACTAGAAATTGTTGATAACTTTTTTTAATTCCATGCTACACTAAAAGAAAAAGAGTTGGAGTTAATTTTATGAAACGAAAGAAACGTTATATTCAGAATCGAACACGTAATTATCTAATTGGACTTGCTGTCATTTTAGTTGTCTCCCTTTTCAGCGGAAAATTACCTAGTACTGTAAAAGATTTGCTACAAACAAATGGCAATTCAACTTCAGTCAATGTTAAAAATGGGACAGGAACAGCAAATACTAGTTCTATTAATAGTAGCAAGGCCATTAATGGAATTGTGGATAATGGTGCGCCAACCTTTTCAAAAAGTGATCTTGCAGATAATGCCAATGGTTGGATAAAATACGGCGCTCTTGACTCTCTTGGCCGTGCTACTCAGGCCAATGCTCTTTTAGTTAAAGCTTTAGAATCTAGAGGGTCATCAGCAGATTCTTCAATTCGACCAACTGGTTTTGTGTCAGGGCTGTCACCTTATTTTCATTCCCGTGGACATTTAATCGGTCGACAACTTGGTGGTAGTGGTGATAAAAAAGAAAATTTAGCAACATTATATCAAAACCCTGTTAACACACCCTACATGACCAAGTATGAAAACGCAGTTCGTGCAGCAGTTGATAAAGGAGATCATGTCCGTTATCAGGTAACACCAATTTTTTCTGGTAAGTCACTTTTCCCTAAAGCAATTCAAATGCAAGGTAAAAGTACAACTTCTTGGGGCAATATTAAATTTAATGTTACTATTTTGAATAAACGTTAATTCAAAGGAGTGTGTTATTCATGTTCACAGAATTAAAAAGTCAACTGATAGATTCAGCACCACAAACGCTACAACAATTATTACTTAATTCAAATATCCGTCAGACAAATGATGGCTATTTACAATTTCCTGGCAGCTCACTTCAAACACAATTTTTAGAAACAATGAACTTCTTGAAAACACCTGATACTATCTCTTTGAACTGGGATGACGTTTGTATCTTAGGTCAGACAATTGATGGTGATTATCTAGCAGGTGATCACTATTCAACAACCTTTTTTATTCCTAGTAGTCTGCTAGCAGATGATACTGAAATTCATCATATGCCTATAATCGACGCATTAATTGCACTAGAAAATGGAACATTAGATTCTAAAATTATTTCTAAATTCAACTAAAAAAAGTTATTAACAGCGAAATATCATTCGTTGTTAATAACTTTTTTATTTTTACCTATTAGCATCGTGTATTTTGTTCTCTAACTTTTCCGAACTATTTTTTGTAAAGGTCTTGCTATCAATGGCGCAACAATCCCTGCTAAAATCATCTCTGGAATACCGTTTGTGACAACTAGTCCCATAATATATGGTAATAATTGTGCCATATCAACTTTATAAAAATTAGCTGCTTGCCCATGATATAAAAGATAGATAAGGCCTAAAACTAAAACCGTATTAACCAATGAACCAAAAACAGAGGCAATAATCATGGCTAACGTTTTGTTTTTCCACCATTTATATAAAAAGTAAAAAATGACTGCTGTCACAATTCCAATTAAAATTCTTGGCACAATTGCTATAAGTGGATTTGTAAAAACAATGGGTGCAAGTGGACTAGTTGGCGACACAAACGCCCTGATAAATGTGATTAATCCCCAGACACCACCGATAAATGCACCATCTTTCCAGCCAAACACTAAAGCAGCAACAATCACCGTGATATGAATGGTTGTGATGCTTAAGGGGCCAACAGGGATGTAACCAAATAATGGCACAAAATTTTGAACAATAATGATTGAAATAAATAACGCCAAAATACTCATATGATATGTTTTATTATTAGTTTTCATCTACTTACTCCTACAAATTTAATCATTTCACTTCCGTTCCCTTATTATAACCGATTTAACGATTGTTACCATTTAATATGCAAAAAAATAGAACGTCACTAATTATAGAGGTAATCAGTGACGTTCTATTTTAAATAAATTTTATATTACATGAATGAGATAAGGGTCGTTAAAACAGGAACAACAATGATGAACAAGATTGTACTTGTTGTAACAATGTTTGTTGCGTATTTAACGTCTCCATGTGCTTCATTAGCTAAGATTGGTAATACGGCTAACATTGGTGTAGCTGATTGAACAATCAAAGTTTTTTGTAATAATGGTGCTAAATCTGCACCAGTTAAATGTGTACCTAAAAGAATAACAGCGATTAAAATGATTGGTGATAAAATAAAACGTCCAAGTAATGCAACGACTGTATCACGATCAAATCTGATACTCTTCAAACCGGCTTTAGCTAACACAATACCAATATAGATTAATGATAATGGTGTAACTAATCCACCAACATAACCTAATGTTTGGCTAATAAAATCAGGAACTGGAATTGCAAGAACCAAGAAGATTAATGCAACGATGAACCCAACAAGTGGCATTGGGATTACTTTAGCCCAGTTAATTTTCTTTTTCGTTTTATCTGATTTGTCTTTTGTTGGATCATCATTTGAAATTAAGAAAACACCAAATGCCCATGTTGAAACTGTATTAATAATATAGTAAACAAGGAAATATGAGATACTCTTATCGCCAAACAACGCAATATTTAAAGGTAAACCAATGAAAATTGTATTTGCATTAACAACGGCATTCATGAAGATACCACGACGACCAGGTTTGATGTTCAAGATATGAACAAGTGCCCATGCAATTAAGTAACCGATAATAACAGCAATTGCTGGGTAGAGTAAACTACCTGACAATGCAGCTAATTGATCACGTTTTAAATATTTTAAAACAGAAACGAAAATTGAAGCTGGTAAAGCAATTTTTGTAATTAATGATGAGATATTGCCACCAAATGAATCAGCGAACCAACCTTTAACTTGTAAAATGTATCCAAGTACCATCATCAAAACAACAACTAGAACACTTTGAATTGATTGGAAAAATACCATAATTAATTGTCCTTCTCTCTACGCTTTTTTTAGTATTTAGGTGTCCATTTCATATCTGAGACAGCCTTTTTAACATCTGTAATTGCTTCTTTGTTTAATTTTTGGTCAACAACACTTTGGGCAACTACTTCAGCAATTGTTTGTGAGAATTCTGCTAAATGTGTTACTGGTGGTAATACGGCAGCACCAACGGCTGTAGTATCAACGATTCCACCTAAAGCATGACTAGCTTGTGATAAGATTTCGCCATTAACTCTTGAAGATGTTGAAGCGATAATCCCAAATCCAAGACCTGGGTACATAAGTGCGTTGTTTGCTTGACCAATTTGGTAAGTAACACCTTTGTAATCAACATTATCAGCTGGAATACCAGTAGCAACTAAAGCTTTACCATCAGTCCATGCAATCAAATCTTCAGCCTTAGCTTCTGCTAATTTTGTAGGGTTTGATAATGGGAAGATGATTGGACGTTCAACATGTGAAGCCATGTCTTGAACAATTTCTTTTGTAAATGTACCAGGTTGTGTAGATGTACCAATCATAACAGTTGGTTGAACAGCTTTAACAACAGCTTCTAAAGAAGTTAATTCATCAGCATTAGCAAATTCTGAACGTTTATGCGTAAATTCTTTTTGGCCAGGTGTTAAGTCTTCTGTATCATCAAATAACAATCCTTGTTTATCAACTAAGAAGAAACGTTTGCGAGCATCTTCTTCTGAAACACCAGCGCGTTTCATTTCGTCCATAATTTGGTTAGCAATTCCGACACCAGCAGTACCAGCACCATAAGTAATAACTGTTTGGTCAACAATTGAACCTTTAGTGATACTTAGAGCACCTAAGATACCAGCTAAAACAACAATCCCTGTACCTTGGATATCATCATTAAATGTTGTGATTTCGTTTTGATATTTTTCAAGAATATTAGCAGCATTTGAACGGCCAAAATCTTCCCAATGTAATAACAATTCTGGGAACAAGTTCTTTGTACTTTGGACAAAGCCATCAACGAAGTCATAGTATTTGTCACCAGTTACACGTTCATGTTTGTTACCAAGGTATAATGGATCATTCAATAATGTTTCATTATTTGTTCCAGCATCAATAGAAACTGGTAAAACTTGTGAAGGATCAATTCCAGCAGCAGCTGTATAAACCATTAATTTACCAATTGCGATATCAACACCGTTGACACCCCAATCGCCCATACCTAAAATACCTTCAGCATCTGTCACAACGACTAAACGAATGTCACGTCCTGCAGCAGCATTTTTTAATGTTGCTTCGATATCTTCTGGATGATCAATTGATAAGAATGCAGCGTTTTGTGGATTTACATAAATTTCGTTGTATTCTTCGATTGAATCAGCAACAACTGGATCATAAACAACTGGCATAAATTCAGCCACATGTTGTCCCATTAAGTAGAAAAATAGTGTACGGTTTTCATTGAATAATTCCATTAAGAAATGGCGTTTTTCAAGACCAGTTTCTTTACTTAAATATTGTGCGTAGTTTTGTGTTGCTTGTTCTTCAATTGTTTGAACTTTAGCTGGTAACATACCAATAAGTCCTAATTCACGACGTTCTTCCATTGTAAATGCTGTACCTTTATTTACAAATGGGTTATTTAACATATCTTGTGCTTTTGTCATCATTAATTCCTCCATTATTTTTTTATATTTTATTTTCTCTTTAACTTACAAGAGCAAGAATACACCCCTTTAAAAATTATAGTCAAACATGTGTTATACTATAAATATTATTTATATGAGGATTATAAACGTTGATTTAGAGGAGATTATAATGAACATTCGAGATTTAGAATATTATCAACAAATAATTAATTTGAGAAATTTTTCAAAAGTTGCTCATTTTTTTTCAGTTAGTCAACCAACAATCACAACTGCAATGAAACGCTTAGAAACTGAATTAGACACAAATCTGATTATTCGTGATCAATCACATCATCAAGTTTCTTTTACACCAAGTGGTGAACAATTCGCTGAACATGTTAATATTATTCTCAAAGAATTAACAATTGCTAACCAAGAAATTAACCAACTTAAAAATGAGCACGTTCGATTTGGATTACCACCTATTATAGGAACGTACTATTTTCCGCAAATTGTCAGCAATTTATTTAATTCAGGTCTGATTAATCATCTAGATACAGTTGAGAACGGTTCCCAAGCCCTACTTCTTCAGTTAATAAACGGATCATTAGATATGGCTTTATTAGGTTCCGTTAAACCAATAGAAGATGACCGCTTAATTGCCAGAAATTTTGCATCTAAACACTTCAAGATTATCGTTAGCAAACATCATCCACTTGCTTCAAGAGAATCCGTTAAATTTTCTGAACTTCGAAATGAAAAATTTATTATGCAAAATGAGGGTTTTGTTCATCCAATCGCTTTTAAAGAGTTAACAACAAAAAATCATTTCAAACCAAAGATTATCTATACAACAAGTGACAGTCAGATTATTAAAAAAATGGTTACCGAAAATGTTGGTATTGGTTTTTTAACAGAACTAGCATTGGATGCTGCAGATGATTTAGTCTCACTCCCCTTATCGGAATTAGATCAACCTAAATTTTTAATGTCACTCGTTTATCGTACAAGTCATATTTTAACGCCTACACAAGCAAAATTAATTGACGTTTTAATTGATCCTTCTATCTAATAAGAGAATAACTTATACCTTAAATATAAAGGTATAAGTTATTCTTTTTATTATTTATAGCACCGCTTGACTAAATATCATTGACTAAAGAAACGTATGTTCGTATAATTGGATATATGTTAAGGAGGTTTCCTCGAATGTACAATTATAGTAACGAACCTAGAAAAGTCATCTTTATGATTGATTCAAAATCTTTCTATGCTTCTGTCGAATCAGTTGCACGCGGTCTTAATCCATTACGCTCTATTCTCGTTGTTATGTCTACAGCAAAGAATACAGGTAGCGGGTTAGTACTAGCTGCTAGCCCTATGGCTAAGAAAATATTTGGTATCACAAACGTATCACGAGCTACTGATGTTCCAATTCATGATAAACGTTTAGTTGTTGCCCAACCCAGAATGAATCTTTACATAG
This sequence comes from Dellaglioa sp. CoH-55-MRSF-8, assembly GCF_056782195.1. The sequence goes on along the minus strand of NZ_JBXAYH010000003.1, from coordinate 69,535 downwards.
AAGAGAACTTAAAAATCAATAAGCTATTTCAACAATTTGCCTCAAATGACGATATTCACCCATACTCTATCGATGAGTCAATTATTGATATGACGACTAGTTGGAAACTTTTCGGAAATAGTCCCTATGAAGTTGCTCGTAAAATTCAACTTGCGGTCAAAGGGGAAACAGGAATTTATACAACCGTTGGTATTGGTGATAATCCACTTCTTGCTAAATTAGCTCTGGATATTGAAGCAAAACATAACCATAGTTTAATTGCTGAATGGCATTATGAAGACGTCCCCGATAAGTTATGGCCAATAACACAACTTGACGATATCTGGTCAATTGGATCTAAAACTGCCGAAAAATTACAAAAAAATCATATCAATTCAATGAACGATTTAGCTCACTTCAACCCATATGAATTAAAAAACAAATTTGGCGTAATTGGTAGCCAATTATTTGCGTTTTCTTGGGGAATTGATCGTTCAATCATTCATGATAAATATACCCCCAAGGAAAAATCCTATGGTAATAGCCAAGTCTTACCAAAAGACTATGTTATCCAATCTGAAATTGAAGTCGTTATTCGTGAAATTGCAGAACAAGTAGCAGCACGATTACGTTCTCATCACAAAGTGGCTACTGTCATTAATTTAGGCATTGGATTTTCTTTAGCCGAAACGACAGATTCTGGAAAAAGATATTCAGGCTTTGGTAGTTCATTAAAAATTGATTCAACAAATAGTAATGCCCAAATCACAAAATATGCCATCGACCTATTTCGAAAAAAATGGCGTCATGAAGCTCTAAGACATATTAGTATTTCGTGTGGCAAATTAGTTGACGATAATAGTCAACAATTAGACATGTTTGACACTAATAATACGGAACAAAAGAATCACAACTTGGACAATACCATTGACATCATACGAAAAAAATATGGTTTTAAATCGATCGTAAAACTTTCCAGTAAGTCTGAAGGTGCAACAGCTATTTATCGCGCTGGGTTAGTCGGTGGCCATGCTGGGGGTAATACCTATGAGTAAAACAACTGATGTTGATGCAAATTTGATAAATCAATTTTTAAAATATGATTATCACGATCGCGGTATGATGAAATGGCAAGGATTCTATTTAAGCGACCATACATCGGCTCGAACAAAAAAATTAAACGAAGAGACACGAAAACAGAAATTAACACATGACATTAAGATGAATGATACTAAAATTGCAGAAGTAATCAATTTGGCAATCATTAAATCCACCCCTGTCACTGTTGATCTCACTAATAAAAATTTGGATGATACACTTTTAGAACCTATACAGGGACTCATTAATGGCTGGTATGAAGATAATATAATTATCAATCATATCACCGTTAAAATTAATGATATTCATGCAATATCATTAAGCCAAATGACTAATGGAGAAGGTAGAAGAAGTATATAAGTAGATAACTTCTACTTACTATACTTCTTCTACCTTTTTTGTTTGATTAATTATAAAAAAACCTCCAGTATTGGATTGGTCCAATACTGGAGGTTCACTTTACTATTTTTTTTATTAAGCTTCTGGTAAATCTAATGTTTCGATTTTTGAATCTAACACTGGAGCATCGTCAGCTTTTTTAACTTTTTTAGTTGTTTTCTTTGGTGCTGCTGATTCTTCCTTAACTTCTTTAGCAGGTTCTTCATCGGGTGCAAATAATTTTGCACGAACTTCTTGGTCCATATCATGTAACATATCAGGTTTTTGTTCCAAAATATTAACGACATTTGGTTTACCTTGACCTAAACGTTCGCCATGGTATGAGAACCATGACCCAGCTTTTTCAGCAATACCATTTTCAACAGCAAGATCTAAGATATCAGCAGTAGCTGAGATACCTGACCCGTACATCATATTTAATTCAGCAATCTTAAATGGTGGTGCTACCTTGTTTTTAACAACTTTAATAGTTGTTTCATTACCAATGACATCCGTACCATCTTTAATTTGTCCACGGCGACGAACATCTAAGCGAATTGTTGCGTAGAATTTTAAGGCACGGCCACCTGGTGTTGTTTCAGGGCTACCGAACATGACACCAACTTTTTCACGTAATTGATTAATAAAAATAACAGTTGTTCTTGTTTTGTTGATTGAACCAGCCAATTTACGGAGAGCTTGTGACATCATACGAGCTTGTAACCCAACATGAGCGTCACCCATTTCGCCTTCAATTTCTGCACGAGGAACTAAAGCTGCAACTGAATCGATAACGACAAGATCAACGGCACCACTGGATACCAAAGCATCTGCAATTTCTAATCCTTGTTCACCAGTATCTGGCTGTGATAATAGTAATCCATCAATATCAACACCTAATGCTGTTGCATATGCGGGATCCATGGCATTTTCAGCATCGATATAAGCAACTGTACCACCATTTTTTTGGACTTCTGCTGTTGCATGAAGTGCAATTGTTGTTTTACCAGAACTTTCTGGTCCGTATATTTCAACAATACGGCCTTTAGGAAAACCACCAACTCCCAATGCGTAATCCAATGATAAAATCCCAGTTGAAGTAACATCAATCTTCGTGTCAGCTTTGTCCCCCATCTTCATGATGGCACCTTGTCCGAATTCTTTTGTAATTGCTGATAACGCTTTTTCTAGTGCTGCTTCGCGTTCTTTACCGTCTTTTCTTTTGCCGTCTCCGGTTGCAATACTTCTGTTAGCCATAGTTAGTAACCATCCTCTCAATAGTAGAACATCTGTTCGTTTCCATTTACTTATCATACCTCATTAAAATTTATATCGCAAGCGTTAAATCATCTTTACCGAAAATAAAAAGAACGATGCAATTATCGTTCTTACTAGGTATCGATGTATTCAATTATACTGCATGCTCATTAATTAAGTACGCCATTTTCTTAAATAATTTCTATTTATTTAACTTATTCCATCGATTCAATCTGACTAATTGTCTCTTTTAAAACGCGTCTGAACGTTGCAAGATCCTGCCCTGTAACTTGCGTTTCCAATTTACTTTCCAATTGATTCCAAAAGTCACTATTAAAAGTTGTTAGACCTTTATACTTATCCGTAACAGATAAGTGAACAACTCGTTTATCTGTTATATCAGCCTTTTTTTCCACTAATCCTAATGTGATTAATTTTTTCAAATGGTAATTCGTATTTGGCGTTGATTGATTCAACAATTTTGAAACGCGTCCAATTGTTGGACTGTTCAACTGTTCGATCGCATTTAGATAATAAGTATCAATTGTCCCCAATTGTTTAATGTTCATTAGTCCATCTTGTTTCCCATACAAGCTCAACAACTGATTTAATTTGTTGAAAGTCCCACTTAACTCAATCATTTTGACCCTCCTAGTTATAGATCGCCTTAGTTCCCACCCAAAATAAAGCAAAAAATTATTGATTTCTAATACATAAATGTTTATTTGACTTATTATAATGTAAAAAGAGGCGTATACACAAGTAATACGTCCCCGATTTTAATAAAAATATGTTATCACTGAAAACGTTTAACTACCTGTAACTGTTGAACCTTGCCAGCTAAGCATTCCGCCATATACATCAACAACATCATAACCTTTTTCAAATAGGATATCTGCAGCTTGTGCACTACGACGTCCTGATCGACAAATAATATATGCTTTACCTGTTAATTCATAATCGTCAACTTCATCTAACGGAATATTAATTGACCCAGGAATATGGCCTTCAGCAAACTCGTCATCTTCTCGAACATCAATAATCTGTGGCTTTTGTGCTAATAATAGGTCAAGTTCCGTAGTCGTAATTGTTGGAATATCATCTTCAAAGTTCATTTAGTTACCCTCTTTTATTTAGTTATGGTTTTTATTAGTCTGTATCAATTTATTATCTATATTATCATATGTTTTTATTTCATATTTTTCAAATATTTAGATTTTAATATTGATAGATTTAGAAGGCTCTAAGGTAAGACTTACGTCTCTTTTTAATTGGGAACAGCGTAGGTTATAACATAATACTAAAAATGGGTACTAAAAAGCCACTCCATAATAACGGAGTGGCCTCTTTATATTTAATTATTACTATCATGTATCACATGTTGATAAGAAACTAAGTTCTTCTTTAATTTTCCAAAAATTTTAACCAATGAATCATGAGCACTTTCCGTTGAACGATCTTCGGCTAAGTACTGCCACGTTGAAATAATCAATAACAGTGACACAAAAATTAATGGGAACCCAGCTAATAAACAGATAGCTTGGATTGTTTTAAAACCACCAACGAAGACGATACCAAATGAGAATAACATGAAAATTCCCATCCAAACCAAGCGGTTAAACAAACTTGGTTGCTCTGTCGGTTTGAGTTTTGTACTAGTAAACGACGACACGATAAATGCAGATGATGAAATCGTCGTTGCTAAGAAGATAAAACATGAAATCGCATAGATAACTAACATTACGTATTTAAATGGCAATGTTGAAATAACTTGTGCAATTGCTGCAGCTTGACCATATACATTCAGTGTATGAATTAAATCAGCAGCTCCACTTTGTTGTAAATAGAGTGAATAACCACCTAAGATTGCGTAGAAACTCATACATCCTAAAGCACCATACGCAAGCATCCCTAATATCACCTGACGAATCGTTCGTCCACGCGAAATTCTAGCAATGAATAAGCCCATGAATGGCATGAAAGTTAACCACCAACCCCAATAGAAAATAGTTTCCGATTTAACAGGGTCAATCGCATGACCTAATCCTGAAGCTGTCCCTGTACTCATTGCTACAAACTGAGTAACCATCAGTACAAGACTGTTACCTTCTGACTTCAAAATATAAACCGTTGGTCCAACTAACAGAACAATTAACAAAAAGCCAATGGCTGTCCAAATATGAGCTGAACTCAATCGATCAATCCCACCCTTAATTCCTTTAAACATGGTTAACGTGAAAATGCTGAACAGGACAACAAATAATGCTAATTTTAAAAGTATTGTATCTTGGACTCCCGTTAATGTTGCGATAATTTTTGATAATACAGGTATTTCCATCCCAACTGATGAACCAACACCGCCCATAATACCGAAAACGACAAGAAAATCAATTATTTTTCGTAAGATTTTTTTATAAGGCTGATCCCCTTTTAACATAGGAATCACATCACTAACACACATAACTTTCGCTTTTTTAACGTACATAACGTATGAAATAATTACAGCTGAAGATGCAAACATCATCCACGCCATTGGACCCCAATCAAATTGACCTAACATGTGAGCATTTTGATAATTAGCAGGAGACATCGCTTTAGCACCAAACAAAGGTTGTTGCACGTAGCGAAGTGGATCAACCATGCTAAGCATTAAAATACTGGCATCAATGGCCGTCGCAAATACCATACTACCCCATTTAAAATCACTGTATGCCGGCTTTTCGCCTTTATTACCCAATGTAATTTTGCCATAATGGCTTAATGCAATATATAAAAAGAAAACAAAATTGAGAATATAGATACCAAGGTAAGCCCAACTCAAGTGGGCCGTAATAGCATCCATTATTGAACCTAATTCTGCCTTCAAACCAGACCCACCGAGTAATAATCCAACTGATACTAAAATAAATAATGCCACAGTCGGTAAAAACATTTTTTTGTCGATATTCTGTTTTTCTAAAATAAAAATTTCCTCCTAAATTTTAGAGCACGATCTTTAATTCATCGCCGTACTCACTCCGATAATTCTGCTTTTAATTGCACAAAAAAAGCACACTGATACAGTTTCTCCACTAGGGATATCTGCACAGCGTGCTTGTTAGCTTTGCTATCTTATACAAATACTCATAACGTAAATTATAATATTCTATCGAATCACTTACCTGGACTCACGTCACCGTTATCATCTAGATAACGAATAATTCGTGCCGGGTTACCCGCAATTACGAGATCATCACCAAACGATTTTGTGACCACAGATCCAGCGCCGACAACGACTCGATTACCAATCGTAACTCCTGGTAAAATCGTGACGTGTCCACCCATCCAGACACTATCACCAACCGTAATTGGTTTACCCATTTCAACATCCGCATCACGTAATTTTGCAGATAAGGGGTGTACTGGCGTGTAAAATCCAACGTCTGGTCCAATGTAACAATGATCACCAATTGTGATTGGACAAGTGTCCAACATCGTTAAATGGTAGTTCGCATAAAAGTGATTTCCGATATGAATATTAAATCCATAATCAAATTCGATTCCCGTTTCGGCCCAAAAGTCTTCACCGGAATCAGCCAATAATGCTTTAATATTTGTATTTTGTTGCTTATTATCGTCAAGCTGGTTAATTGTCCGCAGTTTTCTCCGAATCAGTTCTCGTCGTTCAACTAGTTCAGGATCCAACTGCTCATACGGTTCACCATCTGACATCTTTTCTCTCTCAGTTTTTATCATGTTATAAGAATACCACTTATGTCATGATTTGTTAAATAGAAATTTATTTTCTATAAACACAGTAAAATAAAGCTATTTTATTAACATTAATTGAATTGGATTAATTTTAATTAGAGTAAATTTTAACCCTATTATTACAGAAAAATCTTCTAATAACAATTCACAGCATATTCGCTGTTCATCAATCATTAGAAGATTTATTTAACTTATTTTATCAACAAATAGTTGTGTTATTTGTTTAGGTCTTGTAATAACGCCACCGACAACTGCCGAAAATGCGCCAATATCAAATGCTCTCTTAACTTCTTCTGGAGTCGTTGTATGACCCTCCATAATAACAGGGATTTTAAGATTTTTAATTAACTTTTCTAGTAAATCAAAATCTGGGCTATCCCTTTCGTCCGTATATTCTGTATATCCTGACATCGTTGTAGAAACCATATCAAATCCATTTTTTTCAGCCATAACGCCTTCTTCATAATTAGAAATATCTGCCATGGCTAATCTATTTCCTTCATGAATTTTATTGACTAAATCAGTTACCTTTTCATTATGAGGCCGTTGTCTAACCGTTGCATCTAATGCAATAATCTCAGCGTCAGTTTCCAGTAATTCATCTACTTCTTTCATCGTTGCTGTAATATAGACTTCTGAATCTGCATAATCTCGTTTGATTATGCCAATCAACGGTAATTTTACTTGTTTTTTAATTTCTACAATATCAGAAACTGAATTTGCTCGTATCCCCACAGCACCACCCATCTCAGCTGCAAGGGCCATTCTCCCCATGATAAATGAACTAAATAATGGTTCACCTTCTAGTGCCTGACAAGAAACAACTAACCCATTCTTTATTTCATCTAAATTCATCATATTATCTCCCTTTATATATCACTAGCATTTGTCTCAATAACTTGTTTATACCAATCAAAACTATCTTTCTTGTAACGTTTCAATGAGCCATTTCCATCGTCATCTTGATCAACATAAATGAACCCATAACGTTTACTCATTTCTGAAGTTGATGCGCTAATTAAATCAATGCAGCCCCACATTGTGTACCCCATTAAATCAACACCATCCATAACAGCTTCTTTCATTTGAATGATATGTTCTTCAAGATACTTAATGCGATAGTCATCATGAACTTTGCCATCATCGCCTAACTTATCTAGGGCCCCAATTCCATTTTCAACAATAAATAGTGGCACACGGTAACGATCCCACATTGCATTCAATGTGATTCTTAATCCAATGGGATCAATTTGCCAACCCCAGTCACTTGTTTCTAAGTAAGGATTTTTTTCACCATTAATCATATTTCCTAACGATGTATCACCCGTTTTGCCAGCTGAAGTGACCGTTGACATATAATAACTAAAACTAAGGAACGCAACTTTGCCCATTTTAAGAATAGCTTCATCCCCTGGCTCCATCACAATATGAACATCATTTTCTTTGAAATAGCGGTTCATGTATTCAGGGTATTCGCCGCGGACTTGAACATCGGTGAAGAACAAGTTTAAATTATCATTTTCTTGAGCGGCACGAACATCTGCTGGATTAGGCGTTGATGGATAAGTTTGCATTCTAGCAAGCATACAACCTACCACAAAATCAGGATTAATTTTCCGTGCTTGTTCAACTACCAAAGCACTTGCGATAAATTGGTGATGAACAGCTTGATACCGAATTTGTAATTGTTCTCTCTGTGTTAATTCACTGTCAACAGCACCCGTTTCCATGAAACCAAATGAGCTAACATTAATTTCGTTAAACGTTAACCAATATTTAACCTTATCTTTAAAACGGTTAAGTACAACGTCCGTGTAATGTGTAAAACTAGCAATTGTGTCACGGCTTACCCACCCATTTTGTTTAACTGTCAAATCAAGTGGCATTTCATAATGCGATAATGTGACAACAGGTTCAATATCATACTTAGCTAACTCATCAAAAACGCGGTCATAAAATGCTAACCCAGCTTCATTGGGTTCCGTTTCATTACCATTTGGAAAAATTCGTGCCCATGCCATAGACATCCGGTATGTTTTAAAACCCATTTCTGCAAATAATTTAATATCTTCTTTATAATTATGATAGAAATCAATCCCACGACGTTTTGGATAATGGTCAGTGGTTTTATCGTCCATCGCTTCTTCAATGACTTTCATTGTGACAGAACCAAGATTCATTTCTGTTCTTTTTTCAGATTTACGAATAACTTCAGCAGTAGTCATCCCTTTGCCATCTAAATCCCAGCCACCTTCAACTTGGTTTGCAGCTGTTGCGCCACCCCATAAGAAACCTTTTTTAAACCCTTTTGGATAATCTGTTTTATACATATTAATACACTCCTTCAAAGTTTTTTGTTTAACTTATGTATCTGTGAACTATTTCAAATAGAGGTTTTACTAGTTTTTTTCAAAAAAATTACCTATTGATAACTAAACAAATAGTTATCAATAGGTAATGCCTGATCGAATCAGTTACAGCCCTTATTTGACAAATTAAGTATATCAAATATAGTAAGCGCTGTCAAAGTTAGTTTAAAGGCTTACTCACCTTGCCTTATTTTTTCAATAACCTGAATAATATTAAACGTATCCTGTAGGCTATGTCGCTCACAAGTCTTTGCACCAATTTCAACTAGATTAATAAAAGCTTGAATTTCAAGCGTCATATCATCTCCAACGATACTATAGTCCCGATTAATTTTTTGTCCATCATTTAATTCAATCGTATATTTTTCAATTCGATTATACATTGGAATAACGATACGACCTTGTTGCCCAACAATAATCGCAACTCGCGGTTTAGCTTCATTTATTGCGCCTTCAATGAGTGCCTGAGCGCCTTTTTCAAAATGTATCGTTGCTGAAAATTTTTCATCAATCCCATTATGCATGTCTAATTTTGATTCAATATGCGAAATATCTGAACCTAAAATTTCTAACACAAAACCAATTGGATAAGTACCGATATCGTTCAAAGCACCACCCTGTCCTTTTTGAAGTAAATATGAAGTTGCTTTTTGAGATGGAATGGCATTAGAACAAAAGTTAGCTGACATGGTTTGGATGGGTCCGATTGAAGCTAAATCTTGTTTTAAATGATCCATACCGATGTTAAATTTTGTTTTAAACGCTTCAACAAATAAGGTTTGATTTTCACTTGAAGCTAATTCAATTTCTTTCATATCTGTCGTTGTTAGTACAGCCGGTTTTTCACAAAATACCGGAATATTTAGCTTCAACGCCTTTAGTGACCACTCTTTATGCAACATATGTGGCAATGCGATATAAACGCCATCAATCGAATCATCGCCTAAAAGAGCTTGATATGAATCATAAATGGTTATATCTGGATTATTCGCTTTAAACACATCGTCATTAAATAATGACTTTGATCCAATTGCTGTAACTTGTCCATTTTTTGTATATCGAATACTTTCATAAAATCGCTTTGCAATATTACCGTAACCAATAATTCCAAAATTCATTGTTCTTATCTCCATTTCTATTTAACCGTTTTCATTAATTATAGCCGACTCATACAGTATGCACCAAATTAAATTTCAAACTCAAAAAGGTCACCCCATTTCCGGGGTGACCTTCTCGTGATTCAATCTTATTTTTTAACCTACAAGTTCAATTTTGTTTCCTTCAGGGTCCAAAATGACTGCTTCATAATAGCCATCCCCTGTTGTCCGAGGGCCACTAACAACTTCTATTCCAGATTTTTTAAAATCAATCACCATTTGATCAACGGTCACATGATTCTCAACAGAAAAGGCTAAATGTGCATAACCAAATCCATCAGGATAGCGATCTGTAATATCCGTTCTCGTCATAATTTCTAATCTTGCTTGACCATCTGGAAAGCTCAAAAAGTATGACGAAAATCCTTTAGTCCCATTGTCATAACGCACACCAAAAGTTGCCTTAAAATTAGTCACATAAAAATCACGCATTGCTTCAAGATTTTCTACCCATAAACCAACGTGTTCGATTTTCATTTGCTTAAACCTCCGTTGTTTCAATCGGAAAAACTAATTCAAATTCCTCACAAACCACTGGCATTGTCTCATCAAATGTCTTATTAACACTTTCTAATTCTTCTTCAAAAAAAGATTGATGAACACTTCGCCAATAAGCTAAATTTCTATCGCCTTCGCCTTCAAGAAAAGCATGCTCTTCTGTAACTTCGTTAAATGGTGTCACATAAACTTTTATTGTTTTCGTAATCGCCATTGGATTATCTTTATAATCAACAATGACATTGTAATCGCCAACTTTTGGTAAAGGTTCTTCATCAAAATATAAATTATAAGCTGACGATGTCCCTGTTTTAAGACCATCTAAAACTAATTTACCTAATTCTAACGTTTCTTTCTTAGTGACGCCAAATGACCATGCATCATAATTATCATGTTCAATTTTATTTGCCTTTTTAAATGCTTGCCAATACTCATAAATTGTCATATGAACTCTCCTTCAAGAATTTAATCTTCTGCGTTTAATATATCTAAGAACAACTCACCATATTTTTCCAATTTACTTTCACCAACACCTTTAACATCCAACATATCAGTTAACGTTTCCGGCATAACCTCACACATTGAATATAACGTTTTATCAGAGAAGATAACAAATGGCGGTACACCTTGTTCCTCTGCTAATTCGCGACGTAATTGTCTTAATTCTTCAAATAGTTCATTATCTTCAGGTAATGCTTGTTTAACTTTTACAGCCATTTTACGTGTAACTTTAGTTTCACCTTTTAAGACGCCAACTCCTTCTGCAGCAAGTTGCAGAACCGGATATTGGCCGCTTGAAGCCTGTAAAAAACCTGACGCAACTAAATAATCAATCAATCCAGAAACTTCCTTCTGCGATTGATCTTTCATCAGTCCATACGTAGGTAATTCATCAAATCTAAACTGCATCACCTTTTGGACTTTTGAACCTGTTAAAACTTGTGCGACTAACCCTTTACCAAAATGTTCACCCATCCGTTTTACACATGATAAAACCTTTTGGGCATCAATCGAAATATCTTGTGCATCTCGTGTATCCAAGCAATTGCCGCAACGGCCACATTCTGGTGCTTCATCGCCAAAATAATTCACAATTGTCTGTTGTAAACACTGTTGCGTGTTTGCGTATTGCGTCATTTCTTGTAATTTTAAATACTCATGTTTTTTATTAACATCATCCATTTCAGATTGGTCAATGAAAAAATGTTGAATCTGAACATCTTTTAAATTAAAAAGTAAAATTGCTTCACTTGGCAAGCCATCTCGTCCAGCACGTCCGGCTTCTTGATAATAAGCTTCTAAACTACCAGGTATCTGATCATGGATTACAAATCGAACATTACTTTTATCAATTCCCATCCCAAATGCATTCGTCGCAATCATTACCTGAACACGATCGTACAAGAAGTCTTCCTGATTCTGACGACGTTCATCTTCTTGCAACCCGCCGTGATACATCGCCACTTTAATCTTAGCTTTTTTTATTAATTTCGTTAACCGTTCGACTTCTTTACGCGTACTTGCATAAATAATACCAGATTGTTGTTTCTGTCCCTTTAAATACTCGAGTAAGAAACGATCACTATTTTGATCTTTAACGACTTGGAAGGCTAAATTTTCACGTGAAAACCCAGTTTTAACTTCATGTATAATCGATAATCGTTGCATAATATCCGCAGCTACTTGAGTTGTCGCTGTCGCTGTTAATGCAATAATCGTCGGATTCGAATTCAAACGTTGAATCGTTTCCGTTAAGCGTAAATAACTAGGACGGAAATCGTGCCCCCATTGTGAGATACAGTGCGCTTCATCAATAGCGACAAGATCAATTCTTAATTCCGCTAAATCTGCCATAAAACCATCAGAATCTAATCGTTCTGGTGACACATAAAGTAACTTAACTTCACCACGAGCAGCTTGATTAAAGCGTTCACGAACCTCCGTGTAATCTAGCGTACTATTGATAAAGGTTGCTGGAATGCCATTTTCATTTAAAGCATCAACTTGATCCTTCATTAAAGAAATTAAAGGAGATATCACTAACGTTAGTCCATCTAATATAAGTGCTGGAATTTGGTAACATAGCGATTTTCCGCCGCCTGTAGGCATAATAGCTAAAACATCTTCACCCGTTAGAATACGATCAATAACTTCTTTTTGACCTTGGCGAAAATTGTCGTACCCAAATTTTTCTTTTAAAACTGATTGTGGATTCATATAATCCTTTCTCTTTGCTCATTTTCTCAGATAATTCTATGTCTTTAAATTATAGCATAGGTTAAGACGCCACAGATGTTTTAGAAAGTGTTTTAATGACCGCTTCAACATCACCCAAATCATTCATTAGTCCCGCGGGATTTTGTTGAGCTGCCCTAAGTTTAGTCATATAATCAACGACAATTGTCGAATCACTAACACTACTTGTGTCTTCAATTCGATAATAAAGATAGTGAATTGAATTAACTTTAGGTTCAAGGATAACGCTTAGATACCAAGTGTTATCTCCAATTTCAATAGTTGCCGTTTCCTTAAAATGACCATATTCTTCTTGTAATTTGCCTTGAATTTGTCCAATCTCAATTGGAACCGTGGCAGGCATTGGTCCTCCAGAATACGCATCTGACGTATTTAATTGTACCTTAGTGCCACGTACTTTCGAATTTTTAAGATTAAATACAACTTTCATATTTGATGCATCTTTGGACCCTTTTTTAATGGTCCAATCAGCGGGTGTAGCATAATTTTTATGCGGTAATATAGCATCACCACCGACGACTATTTTTGCTTGGACTGGTAAGCCATTTGTTCCTGCGTTAATTTTGTATTTTTGGGTTAATTTTATATTTTCTGTCGGTTGAATTCGACTGATTTCTGCCCAACTAGCCGGTTGTGTATCTTTAACTTGAATTAATGTTTTAAATCCTAAGATACCTAAAAAAACTACCATCAAAAAACCGATTGATATTAACATATTTTTCTTCATGCCAAAAATCTCCTAACCTGTTACGCCTCTATTATTAAAGCTTTTTCTCGTAGTATATCGCTAATATTATTGAAATGATTATTATATTCGTATACAAAAAGAAAAGTAGTGCACCAATCCATAATAACGTACTTACTTTTAGAAATGCCCACAAAATGATAAACCCAAACGCTAGAATTAAAATCATGCTATTCATAATTTTTCCAATCATTGCGTTCACAGACTGATCAATTAACTTATTTCGTTCATCCACATTCTCCAGCTGTTCTTCTTTCAGTCCTTTTTTAGAAAAAGTTATATAAAATTGATAGGCCGCAATTCCAAATGATAAGACAACATTAATAAATGATCTAATCAATTTTGACCAATCAAAAGCATCTTTAAAATCTAAGTTCATTATCCAAATTGAGGCAATCCCCACAAACATAAAAAATAAACCTACAAAAAAATGTCGATAACTATAGATTTTCATTTTAATTCTCCTCCATCTCTAAATTTTCCTTTAGCTGAAATAACGCTTCAATCTGACAATCAAACAATAAACTCAAACGATAGGCCAACATTATAGATGGCTTATATTTACCTTTTTCAAGTGAGATAATTGTTCGACTAGAAACTTGAACTTTCTCAGCTAACTGTTCCTGTGTTAATTCAAGCTTAGTTCTGTATTCTTTAACTTTATTTTGCATAATGAACACCTTTCAATATGAAATATACTTCATGTGAAGTTAACTTCATAATATAATAATTATTTTCTTAAGTCAACTAGCTGATTATTTCTGGCACCAAGCATATCAATATAAATTTCTATTTATTTATACTATAATTAAATAAACATCGTCAGATTAACTAATTTAATAATCTAACGATGTCTTTTAACTAAATAAAACGTTTTAAAAAGGAGGATTAAGCATATGGTTCAATCATACAAAAATTTCTGGGAAAATATTTTTAATTTTTCTGACACATCGAATAGATCAGACTATTGGTGGCCTACGATTATTAATAGTATTCTAGGAGCAATTATTATTTATTTTTATACGTCACTCGTTGGCCATCCTATCGATTCGATTTATAATTTTAGTGAACTTACTTTTATGACAAGTCGAAATATTGTTATGTTTATCGTCTGGATTGCAAACTTTGCTGTTTCAGTTCGTCGTTTACATGATACTGATCGTTCTGGTTGGTGGATTTTAATCCAATTCGTTCCATTAGTCGGTAGTATTTGGTTCTTTATTTTAATGGTTTTACCCAGAAAATCAAATCGCTGGGGTTAAATTATATTGATACTCGATTATTAATAAGAGGTGCTGATAAAATTTATCAGCACCTCTTTTGTTTACGGAAAATTAAAAAGATAGCACTGTAATCGACTAACTTGATTACCGCTCTATCTTCATTTTTCAAAAAATAATCCACCCTGATTAACTAAAACATCTGCTACAGGTGTCTCTATTCGTTTATTAAGCACCATTTTTTTCGTCTCTGTTACATATTTTTTAAAATTCATTGTTTGTAAATGAGCTTGGTAATCCTCGTCACTCCGGTAAATTTCAACGAAAATCCATTGATTTAAATCTCCATCTACAGAAGCAATGTATGTCACTAAGAGTCCTGCTTCATTTTCAAATGATTGTTTCATAGTATTCAATGAAACTTCTCTAAATTCTTTAACCCTATTCGGCTCTATTTCAATACTTGTTACTTTGAGTATAGCTCTGTCAGGCTTCAATTCATGCAAGGCTGTTGTTTTTTCTAACAGTAATTCTGGGGATAAATTAATCATCGATTTTTCAATTACTGCCTGAGATGCGATATTACTAAACATTTTAAATTGAGCCGAATTTGCATGTTTTTGATATTGATCTTCGTCTTGATAAGATTCAATCACAATATTTTCAGTACCCGCCTCATCCAAATGTACACTGTACATCGCCAAAGTTCCTTTTTCTTGCTGAATTGAGGTCGTTAAATTAATCATCCCTGCTTTTTCAAATCTTTCACGATCAGATAGCTTAATTTTAAGTTTGAATAGTCTTAATAATGGGGCATTCTTAAGTTCTATCATTTATTCACCCAATCCCATCAAACGATTATAATTTCCATAATTAATCAGGGCTCGATCATCTTTCGAAAGATTCAACTGATCTAAAGCTTCAATTATGGCATCCGTTGCTCCAGCTGGCGCAATCCCTAACGGTGCATCAGTTCCAAACAGTACGTGGCTAACACCATAATAATCAATTGCTAACCCTAATGCTTTAGGATTGCCCAATAATGCAGTATCTACATAGAAACGTTTAAAATCAGCTGCCTGTTCTGGTGATAGAATATGGTTAATTCGTTCAGCAAAATAAGGCACCATTGCCCCAGCATGATGAACAATTACTTTAAGTGTAGGATAGTCATTAAAAATTCCTGACTGTACTAATTGCAACATTGCTTGCGCTAGTTCATATTCCCAACTAAAAATAATATTATTGTCTGGTTTACGATCATCAAAAATTGGGTGTAACAGAATTGGGATATTTAATTGTGCAGCCATTTCAAAAATAACCCGGTATTCCTTTGCAGCAATACTTTTTCCAAGGGCACGCGTAAATAACTGAATGCCAACTAATTCTGAATTTTTTAGCACTTGTTCTTTTATAATACGTGTTGCTTCATCGATGTTATTTAGAGGTATCATTGCAATACCCGCTTTAAACAAGTCTGCATTTTGTTGAACCATTTCAATTATTTCGTTATTAGCTTGCCAGCATAATGCCGCTGCTTGTTCTGGCCCTACGTAGTCCTCAGGATTCACGTTGACTGCTGAGATAACTTGTTGGACATTTCTGTTCCGTAATAGGCGTCTTTGTTCAATATCAATCAATATGGGATGTTTAATAAATGGCATTTTTTCTGGCAAGTTCGGCTGAATAGCTAACATCTCGTTATAAAAATGTGGTGGTAAAACGTGTGCAAAAACATCAATACTTGTCATTAACTTTTCCCTCCTACAACCTAATTTAGGTTTCTTTAATTTAGCTGATTATCTAATACTAGGCAAAAATGCTAAAATAGCCTGCTCATTCCTCTCACCTAATATAAAAATTTTCTTATTTTAATGGCTCTAATTGTTTGATAACTTTGGCGGGCACGCCGCCCACTACTGTATTGTCAGGAACATCTTTTGTCACCACTGCACCAGCTGCTACAATCACATTATCCCCAATATGAACGCCACCAATAATCGTGACATTTCCACCTATCCACACATCGTTTCCAATTGTAATTGGTTTAGTATAAGTAATTAAATAACGACTACCATCTTGTCTTTTTCCAAAACGTTTTGTTGCATCTAATGCATGTTCACCACAATATAACTTCGTGTCTGGCGCGACAATGACACGATCTCCTAATGTGATTTTGTTTGAATCTTGAAATGTACAATTACCGTTAATAAAAACATCATCACCAACAGTGATATGTTTACCATAAACTGTATTAAATTGACCATTAATAACGAGTCCTTCCCCAGATTTCCCTAACAACTCGTGAATTGCTGTTGCTCTTTTCTCTAGGTCAGTTGTCGTATTGATTATAGTGACTAATTCTTTACCCGCCGCAATCATACCCTGTAATTCTGGGTCGCGATAATCATAATCTTGACCTGCCAATAATTTTTCATGTTCTGTCATCATTTTGCCCCTCCATTCACTATTTGACGCCCTTTTCTTCCTTAATAATTCAATTGTATTATACTACTTAAATTAACTGAACTAAATTCAAAAGATTCGGTTCTAGTGATATTAAAAAAGAGCCAACCTAATTGTATTTACCCAATCAGGTTGAACCCTCTTACTTCACAATATTATTTTCAAACTTCTTCAACAACTGTTGTCGTTTTTCAAGTTTCATTCCTTGAACTGCAGCAAAGTTAAACCATTTCAACTGGTTAAACCCCATCTTCCGGAATGTTCCCCTAAATACCATTTTAGTCACAGGATTTCCAAAGATAGTTCGATAAATCCAACCTGGTGTTGACATAGTTGTAACCATTTTAACTTTCTTTAAATGAACCATCTCATTTTTAAATAATTTTTTATTTTCCTGCTCTGTATAAAGAATCCCTTTAGCAATAACTTTGTCAAAGAATCCCTTCATCATAGCTGGCATAGATTCCCACCAGATTGGAAAAATAAAGACAAGCTCATCTGCAGCCATGAGGCGTTCTTGATAATTCGCCGTCATAGAATCCGTTGGTATCTTCTTACGCCAAGATATTAGGTCTTCTTGGTGCATTACAGGATCAAACCCATCTTTATGCAAATCAATTACGTCCACAATACAGCCCTCTTTTTCATACGCTGCTTTAGCACTAACTAGTAATGCCGCTGAATAACTCCTATTGTGCAATTCATTGTATCCAGCGTCTGCAGTGTAGGGATGATCAAATATAATACAAATTTTTTTCATGTTCAATAACCTCTTTTAATTAGTTTAATAAATTTTCCGACTTTAATGACTTTATATAAAATACTTCAAGTGTCATTTATCTTTCTTGCTATAAGTGTTACATTTGTTACACTTATATTAATCATTTATCGCGTGATTTACAAGATACAAAATCGTGTTATTTGTTACACTTCAAGGAGATATAAAAAATGACGGAAAATAACCAAGCAAAATTAAGTAAAAATTTGATTATTGATTCTTTAATTGACTTATTAAAAATAAAATCTTATCAAGAAATCACAATAACTGAAATCACAAAAAAAGCCGGAGTTGCCCGGCTGACTTTCTATCGTAATTTTGAAAATAAGGACGCGATTTTACTAACTCGGTCCGATTACTTATTTGACCAGTTTTACGCCGAACTCAAGTCCAATCAAACAGAAATTAGTTTGAAAAACATTTTCAAGCTAGCTTTTAACTATTGGCATAATGATTCTGAATTTATGGATATCCTAATTAAAAATGATATTGTTTATTTATTGGAAGATTCTTTTTATACTTATTTTGAAAAGATTCTTAAAGATACGCCTAGTATCAGTCGGCTAAATAATACTCAAAAAACGTTCATTCTTGGTGGCGTTCTACGAACGATGTTGCAATGGATTAGTAGTGGTAGTCCTGCTACAGCTGAAGAAGTTACTGCAGATATATTGGAATTGATTCAGTAAAAGTATGCTAGATTTTAATGATTAAAAAAATAGCCCAGATATTTATCTGAGCTAAGTCTAAACCTCTATTTAAAAATCTTAGGACCCTTACGCATTTTAGTACGATCATTTCTAGCAGTAGCCTTCTTATTGAAGTTTCCGCCATCAGTTTGTTTCTTTTTGATAATTTCTAGCATTTTATCTCTATCAGTCTTTGCTTTATCAGCCATTAATGTTTCCTCCTTGCTCTATTAATTAACAATTTCTTTCAAAGTTAAAGATTCATATTATGAATACATGCCTTCAAATAAAGTTGATCTTTTATTATTCAACTTACGTCGATTTTAATTCTGTATGCCCCGCTAATCAGTATACAGTTAAAATAACTATGCTCTTAACAGTATATCATTACGACTATCTTGATATCAATAGACGTATAAATTGGATGCCTTTAATTAACCATTCACTAATAATGTTCAATCTCAACGAATTTTGTTCCAACCTTTTCAACGAATTCTTTATCATGATCAATGATTAACATCGGTGGTTGAAAAGCCAGAATAACATCTTGAATTTGTTGACGCGTGATAACATCTAGATAATTAAGTGGCTCATCCCAAATATATATATTTGCTGGTTCAACCAACGAACGACTCAAAGCCACTTTTCTCTTTTGGCCCATGCTCATTTGACTGATATCTTTATCAAATTCATAACGTTCAAAACCAAGTTTTCTTAATGTATCCAACATTAAAGAATAAGAAACATTTTTTTCTGCAGCGAATTCTTGTAAAGAACCAGATAAACCATCAAAATTTTGCGGTAACCAGCTCACTTTTAAAGGTGTTGCAAATTTGTATTGCCCTTGATACTTTAATTGACCTAGTATAGCAGCGATAACGCTCGATTTACCAGAACCATTTTCACCCTGAAGAATAACGCGCTCTCCCATCTTTAATTTAAAATCTACCGGTTTATTTACCGGCAATTGTTTACGAAATGCTGATAAGCCAATTACCTCTAGTAAAGTCTTATCTGACACTAATTTTTCAAAATTCAACGTTAAAAGATCTGCCACATCAATATTCTTAAGTAAAGATTTTTTCTCTTCTACTGCTTTATCGGCACGTTTTTTAATACTTAGTACCCGTTTCATAGATTTAGCTGCCTTGTGGCTAATAAATCCTCTGTCTGTCGCACCAGATACTTTCGCCTCAGTCTGATTAGCCCAACCCGATTTTTTCCGTGAAGCACCTTCTAATCGTTTAATATCATGTTGTAATTTTTCTTTTTCATTATATTCCCAATTATTTCGTGACGTATTTTCGTCAGCCCACGTATTATAATTACCCTTAAATTGACTGATTTTAGCGCGATCAATTGAAATAACATGATCAATAATATTATTTAAAAAATAACGATCATGACTGATTAAAATAAATCCTTGTTTTTGTCTTAGATAATCAGAAATAATTTTTCGACCGTTTTCATCTAAATGATTAGTCGGTTCATCTATTAATTGAAATTTACCTTCGCCAACAAATAAGCTGGCTAATAATATCTTAGTTTGCTGTCCTGGACTTAATTGATTAAATGGTTCCGTCAATAATTTTTCAGATAGTCCAAGTTTATCTAATTCGATTAAAATTTGCCACTGATCATAGTCTTGTAAGTCTGTGATACTCTTGATAACCAGCCACACTGACTCTTCTGGTTTAACAACTGTTTGAGGAAAATACTGAAATTCTAAATCTGTTCTAATCTTTCCTTGGTACTGTAATTGATTTTGTAAAATTCTAAATAAAGTCGTTTTTCCGCGACCATTTCTACCAATTAGACCTAACTTCCAGCTGGCATCTAATTGTAAATCAACATTTTTAAAAATTGGTGCTAATTGTCCATCATATTGAAAACTTAATTGTTTAATTTGTATTGTTCCTATAGTAATTACCTCATTTCTTTGTGAGGTCGACCGCTAAACTATCCATTTGATTCTACAAAAAAAGAGCATACAGTTATATGCTCTTCAATCGTTATCCATCAAAAAAAGTGGTTCTTTCAGATGTGAAAAAGAATTGATATTGCAAACCGTTTGAATAGTCAACATGCATAAAAAGACACACTTCGTCCCTTGTTTAGTCGACAGTTATTCGATTAACGATTTGTATTTACCAATGCACTTCACACTCCCTGTTTATTAATTATTTACAGTCTACTATAGTTATGGTAGATAGGCAAATTAATCAAATGTGATATTAAATTGGTAAGCAATATCCTTCATCGCATCAATTTGATAGTCATCCTCAACATCACTACCCCAACTATCAATACCACCAACACCTCGAACGGCGCCTAGAATCGATAAAACGGTACGATGTTCCGCTGGTAATTCGCTATGATGTGTCGCATTTTCTAATTCTTCAGCTGTATAAGGTAAACAACTAAACGCAATTGGTTGATCAACCGCACTGAATGTTAAACCCGTTTCAGAAGCCTGTTGCATACGATTATCCAGAACAGACTGTCGATAAACAGTTACCCAATCATTTTGCATATGCACACCACAATCTTGCGGAACTAAGTATGGTGTCACTGGTAACCCTTGAACTTCATATCGGCCTGGAATTCCTCCGGCCATTCTATCTGGATAAGTTTCTCCTGATAATCCTTGGTAACAAAAACGAGTCGCTGGTGTGGGCATAATAAATCGCAACCCAAAAACAGGTAATGAGGGTAATCCAGCTTTTCCTTGGTATGAAACTGCAACATTCATTTTTCCGGTTGCTTCAACAGTATAAGTGACCGTCACTTGCGTTTGCGGCACAGTCAGTGTGTTATAGATATAACTTATAGCCACTTTTTCAGCGACTTCATGGTTAGTGTAACGATTATTTTCTGGTGCAATCGGTAACGCAATTGGTTTACCATTAATAGCAACTTTAACTGATTGACAATTACTGAATTGATCAGCGGCCAACCACATCCCTGACTTTACTGGAAACTGACTCCCCTGATCGTTATCCGTTGTTGCACGCCAAAAAGTCGGTTTTGGTGAGCGATAAAGCCACTCTTTACCTTGAATTCTAAAAGATTCTGGGCCACCCGTTTGATAGGAGAAAATATAATGAAAATCATTTCCTTTTAAACCGAGTGTGACATCTCCGTAAATGACAGTTAACTGCTTATTTATCTGTGCCATAATAGTATTTTACCTCCTGCATTGCTGGTTTTTCATTACGTGTGGCAAAAACGAGTCCATCACCCGAAAATGCATAATCAGATGGTCGATCATCAAAATCGCCACCATAACGCAACTCATTTTGACCTGTGACGGGATCTTCAACTAACAATGCTTGATCGATAAAGTCCCAGATGAAACCACCTTGATAGGATTCATATTGTTGTAATAAATCAATATATGATTTCATCCCGCCCAATGAATTACCCATATCATGCATATACTCACACAAGATAAATGGTTTTTGTGGTGAATTTTCTAGATAGTCTTTAATTTCGGCTGGTGTTGCATACATCCGACTTTCAACATCTGAAATGACATCTTTGTATTCAGGCGCACGGAAAACACCTTCATAATGAACTAAACGTGTCGAATCTTTTTGTTTATAGTACTCATTCATTTTCGCTAAGACACTGCCGGCGTATGATTCGTTACCCAATGACCAAAATAAAACTGAGGGATGATTTTTAAATAACTCAAAATTACTTTTAGCGCGGTCTAAAACGGCTGCTTCCCATTGATCCGATGAGCCGGGCACATTCCAAGAAGGCTCAACTTCACCCATTTTCTGCCAAGAACCATGTGATTCTAAGTTGGTTTCAGCCATCATATAAATACCAGCCTGATCACAACGATTGTAAAAAGATAATCGATCTGGATAATGTGACGTCCGAACTGCGTTAATATTGTTACGTTGCATACAGTCAACATCCCAAGCTTCATCATTATCTGAAATGGTTCTTCCTGATTTAGGGTTCCACTCATGACGATTAACACCATTGATAATTAATCGTTCACCATTTAATAACATCACGCGATTCTTAATTTCAATTTTGCGAAAACCAACTGGTTGTTGGATAATTTCAATTAATTGCCCATCAGCATCTAAAATTTCTAATTGTAATGTATATAAATAAGGCCGGTCATTCTGCCAAGCAGTCACTGGTTGTGCTAAATTGTAGTGTTTTTCGACATCTGACCCACTCATTAATTCATCGCTAAATAACACCGCATCTTGGTCTTTGAATGTGACACGGACACGTTGTTCTGCCCCACTAAAATGAAGTTGTAAATCTACTTGTCCTGTTTTTTGTCCACTATCGTAATCAGGAATCACCCAAAAATCATCTAAATGTGTTGCAGGTTGTGCTAACAGTGTCACATCACGAAAAATTCCGAAGAAACGGAAAAAGTCTTGGTCTTCAATGAAGGCTGCAGAACTTCGTTTATGCACTTCAACTGCCAAACAATTATCCTTATCTTTTAAATAAGGTGTCAGGTCAAATTCGCTTGGTGTAAAACTATCTTCTGCGTATCCTAGAAAATGTCCATTCAACCAGACGTACATTGCCTGTTCAACACCTTCAAAACGGATAATAACGCGTTTATTTTGAAGAGTTGGTTCCAAGTCAAAATGGTTTAAATATGAACCTACTGGATTATATTCTGCATCACTAAACATTCCAGCATACTGATTTAAATCAGTATCTGAAAAAGCAGGTCGTCTATATTCATGTCCTTCCCAAGGATACATCGTATTAATATAATGTAATTGCTCATATCCTGATAATTCAATATGCTGTGGTACTGGAATTGTGTCAAATTGTTCTGCATCAAAGTCAGTCTGATAGAAATTTTTTGGTCGACTTGCTGCATTAGTGCTGTAACTAAATTTCCAAGTTCCATTCAAAGATTGTTCAAATGAACTTTTTTGTTGTAACATTTCTGCTTGAGTTGCATAGTACTTATGATCACTGTGAGCTGGTACCTGTCCAACACGAAAAACGGTTGGTGTATCTAGCCATTCAATTTCTGGTGTCATCTGTTTGCCTCCGTTTTATATAAAAGCGTTTTCATAATTAAGTATATGTTTTCTTTTGGAGGTTGTCAAAAAGCATTATAAAATTGAGACAATAAAAAAAATTAGATTTAAGTGAAAATACGGTAATCTCATTTTTATTTTGTGTAAAATTGATTAACTTCTTCCTTTGGGCCTTTTAATTGATTTTTGCAGTAAGTTTCAGTATCGATTGCTGTATTAATCCTTCTGCAAAAATGAAAAAATGTAAAGGGAGGAGAAATCGTTTATATACCCTTTACTTTTCTTTGTGTTTTAGCTAGGTTATTATCAGTAGTTGCTCCCAAAACCCAACGAATATTCCAAATAGAAGGAAATATCTTTAAATTTTAAATACAATAAAAAGGCTCTGTACTATCTGTTGTTGGGACTAGTGTAAAAACTATTACTGATGACAGTTTTTTTGTATAATAACAAAAAAAAGCCAAAAGTCATAAGACTTTTGGTTACGAGTTCATCCATGTTCATTATCCCTCAACCACCACAGATGAATTAATAAGAAAGATGGAACTCTCCGCATGCCTAATCATACTAAATTTTGGCTTAAAATAAAAGACAGTAGTCTAACGATTGTTGATTATCAGTCTTCTAATGACGGTGTCACTCGATTTAACCGTGTTCTTGATTACCAGCCGAAGGGATTGTCCAAATTGTGATATTAAAAACGAAGGACAGATTATCAGGTATAGTTGGCGTCAAACACCCATACGCTACCCTAAATTTTTTGGTAAATGTATCATTTTATCACTCAAACGAAGATACTTTAGCTGTCATGAGCGGCAGTCATACTTCCTTGTCCAAACAAGTGTGGTTCCTAAAAATTGTACGATTTCCAATCTATCTAAACAGCTCTGTTTAACTAAATTAGCGGAATCCGTTTCTTTAACTCATATTGCTAATGAAATTTCGAATCCTGATTCCTTTGTAGGTCGTATTTTAATGACCTTTGAACGTGATTTTAAACCTAATTATAAATTTTTACCTAAAGTACTCCTACTTGACGAAGTCAAGAGTACCAAATCAGCTACAGATGCCATGAGTTTTGAATTTATGGATGCTAGTAACCATGAATTAATCAAACTTTTATCTTTTAGAAGATTCTATCAAATAGAACGTTATTTTTATCGTTACTCAGCTGCAGCTAGAAAAAACGTGAAAATTATCGTAACTGATATGAATTATACCTATCCTAAACTAGCCAAAGAAGTCTTTCCTAACGCGATTGTCATCATAGATACCTTTCATATTATCAATTCAGTGAATCGTGGATTCACTAAAACTAGAATTAGACTGATGAAAGAACTTTCAAAATCATCACAAGACTACAAAGCACTAAAACGTTACTGGAAGCTCCTGTTAAAACCTTCTGAAACCTTAGATTTTAAAAATTTCAAGAAATGGACTTATTTCCCATACCTAACAACAGAAACAAATGTCGTTGATCATTTATTAGCGATTCATCCTGAACTAAATAAATCATATGAACTCATGAACCAAATAAGATCAACCATTCGGTTGAAGGACTGGAAATCTTATGATTTTACAGTTAGAAACACCGAAAGGTGTTCTGAAGAAATGCTTAAAAGTATTGAAACGTTGCTTTGTCACCATTCTGAGATTAAAAATAATTTTGGCTATTATTATACTAACGGTCCTTTAGAAGGAATAAACAATAAAATTAAGGTCATTAAACGCGTTGGTTTTGAATTTAGAAATTTTCGTAGATTCCGAACTAGAATATTTTATACACTTAAAATCCATACAAAAAAACACCTCACAAATTGCTTTGTGAAGTGCTTCAAAATATCGATATAAATATATATTAGCGTTTTGAGAATTATCGATTAATACTTCATGGAATCT
Organism: Dellaglioa sp. CoH-55-MRSF-8; assembly: GCF_056782195.1. Next base: position 43,957 of record NZ_JBXAYH010000003.1, on the reverse strand, counting down.
TATCTATTTGAATCCACTTGTATCAATACTTTACAATATTGAAAAAGGAACAACATTGAATAAAATCCATAATACGAGATAAAATTAACACCATAAAATAGACTAGTCAAGACACCATTAATGGTGTCTTTTTTTATGCTTTACACACTCTCTACCCATTTAATATATGTCTAATCAATTTCTATTTCAAGATTTCCAGTAACGCTTTAGAGATACGCATTCTATCATCTGTGGTCATGCTTTTCAATCTGTTAATTAATTCGGGCGTATAAATGTCGTTAAAATCATTACTCATTAATATATCAGCCAAATTTAATTGTAAGGCATTCAGAACTAGTTCCAACTTTCTTGTACTCGTATCGTCTAATTGTCCTCTTTCGAGTCGAGCCAAATAGCTGGCGGATACGTCCGCCATTTCTGCCAATTCTTCAATTGTAAGTCCTAATTCTTTTCGCTTTTTCCGAATGAAAGTGCCCACAAGTATAATCATAAATCGCTCCTATTTATCCATATGTTTAATGATAAATTAAGTGCGCACACTTTCAAAGCTCTCAGTATACCTATAAAGTTACATAAAAAGGTAGTATTGAGTATATTTTTGAGATAAAATATATCATGTGAAGATAGTGCAAGATATAAATTACTTTTTTGGGGGAGGAGATTTTATAGGGATCGTTTGGTAAAGGTTGGTTAATAATTCGTTCAAAGAAAAGGGAGAAAATTATGAATAAAGAAGAACTTTTAGATTTTTTAATGGCAAAAAGAAGTGTTACAGCGGGAGCTGCAGTTATCCAACAACAAATTCGTGAAGCAGAGGCTAAGATTGAAAAAGGTAAGAAAAAATTTCGAGGAATAATCATCGCATTAGTCGTTTTAATTGTTCTTTTTATGATTACTAGTCAGACAAGTGCGGCGATGCCATTCATCATTGCTGTTATCGCGCTATTTGCTTTTAAATATTTTGTTTATATTATGCCGGGTAATGAATCTAAAACACAAGCCTTAGCAGACTTGGACGCTGAAATGGCAAATGAAGATTATATTGCAGGCAAGCAAGGATTCCCAGAGAAATTCTACAACTATTTCGATATTTTTCGTCTTTGGAAATTAATTGATGAAACTCGGGCACGTGATTTGCAAGAAGCCTTTAACATTTTAGAAACACAACAATTCCAAGAAACTCAACTTTCAATGCAGGAAGAAATGAGAGGCTTACAACAAGATATTGCCTCAAATGCACGCTTGGCAGCTATGTCCTCAACCGTCAGTGCATTTAATTCGTTCAGAAAATAAGATTTATTATATTAAATTTATAAAAATGGAGAAAAAATGTCAAAAAAAGCAAATATTATTACCGGTGTCAGTATAGTAGCTATAGTTATTATTGTGGCTATGTTTATGATGGGCAATTCAAATAAGATGGATGGAAGCTATATTTCCGACATGGGTGGTTCCAAATTTGAGTTGAAGTTTAAAGGAAACACTGTGACTAAAGTTGAAACTGATAAAAAGTCAGACCAAGGTACTTATGAAATTGAAGACGGTAAACTTACCATGAAATTTGATGATTATACAATGAAAGCTAGTTTAGACAAAGATAAAAAAACATTTACACTTAATTCCGTAACTGGTTCACAAATGATGGGCTTCGGATTTTTATTAGAGGGGTTAAAATTTGAACAGGTTGCTAAATAATTATTAATTTATTGGGAGGATATTTTATATTATGAAAAAATCAAACATTACTTTATTATCAAGTGCATTAATCGCTGGAGTTACTGTCGTTGGTGCTACAACAACGGCAAACGCTGCAACAACTACACCCGACTCAACTGAAACAACTCATACTCAAACAGTTCAATCTAACAGTCAAAAATTAGATGACGATATTAAAGACGCTCAAACTGACGTTGATAATGCCAAAGATACAGCTGACAAAGATCAAAGTGCTGCTGATACTTCTAAAGACACAGCCGATGCTTCTAAAGACAATGCTGGTCAAACTGAAGAAAATGCTAATCAATCACAAGAAGATTTAAACAGTGCTGTTGATAATCAACAAAATGCGCAAAATACTGCTGATAACGCAACTGATGAATCTATCAATAACGCTCAAGATGCAGTTGACGAACAAGACAAAACAAATAACCAATTAGGTCAAGACGTTGATAACGCTAAAACAGATGTTGATAAAGGTAAAACAGATGTCGATAATGCTCAAACTGGCGTTGATGAAGCCCAAAAAGGTGCTGACCAATCTGATAAAGATGCTGATAAAGCTCAAGAAAACGTTGATAATGCTCAAAATAACCTTGATGGCAAAGGTTCAGCCGAAGCCGACAAGAATTTAAGCAATGCCAAAGATAACTTGGATCAAGCTCAAACAACTGAAGACAATGCTCAAAAAGGTGCTGACCAAGCTGACAAGAATATTGCTGACGCACAAAACAATGTTAATAACGCTCAAACTGGCGTAACTGATGCTAACAAACAACAAAATGATGCTAAAGCTAAAGCTGACGCTGCTCAAAAAGCTAAAGATACTGCTCAAAAAGCATTAGATGATGCTAAGAAACAACAAGGTAATCATCAAGCTAACCAAAATCACATCAACTTAAGCCAAGACTACATTAATGCCTTAAAGGCTTATTCAGATGCTTCATCAGCTGACGCTAATTATCAAGATGTCATTGACAGTTTAACAGCTGCAACTGAAAAAGAATGGGCATTAAATGGCGGCTACATTTCAAATGACCAAGATAAAACTGTTCATATTAACAACCAATCAGATTTAAACAAATATCTTGATGACTTAAATGAATATGCTAAACAATTATTAAATGAAGTGCGTGACCGTTTTGGTAGCACACAAGTTGAAGTCTCAGAAGGTTCTAAAAAATTAGGTCAATCAATCGGCGATGCTTATACATCTAAGAATAACGATCCTGATGATGGTCATGACAATGCATTAAACAACAGCATTGCTAACGGTATGGGATTAACATACTTAACACAACAAGATATGAATACTATCTTCGATAAATCATCTGAAAATGGTTGGAATCTTAGTCTTGATGCTTTCAAGAAATCTATCTATGATTCAATGAATGCCTTCTTATTCAATGGGGGTGAATGGGGCCATGCCGTAAGTGTTGCTGGCATTATGGCAACATATACACCTGCCAATAACACATGGTTCGGTCTTGGCTTCGGTCAATTTAAACAATCTAACGGTAATATCTTCTTAACAAGTTTCTTTAACTTTGTTGATGACTATGATGTTAACGACGCTTCTAAATTTAGCACTACACCTGTTGAATCTGGAACTGTCAGTCAAGCTCAAATTGATAAATTAGCAAGCGACGTTACTGCTAAAACAGCAACTTCAAAAACTGCTGATGCAGCTCTTGCAGCAGCTAAATCACAAACAGTTAAAGCTAACCAAGCCTTAGCTACAGCTAAAACTGCTTTAGCAACTGCTAAAACAAAACAAGCAACAGCACACACAGCCTTAACTAAAGCACAAAACGATGTTAAAACTGCTACTGTAGCTGTTAAAAATGCACAAACAGTTGTTGATGATTTAAATGCATCAATGCCTCAAAAACAACAAGCTTTAAAAGATGCACAAGCTGCCTTAGCTACAACTAAAACAACACAAGCTCAAAAACACATGACTTTAGACGCAGCTAATGCTAAATTAGTTACTGCTAAAACTGCATTAAAAGATGCAACTGCTAAATTAAGTGCCGCTCAAGCAGCTTTAAAAGCTGGTCAAGACGCACTTGGCGAAAAAACAAATCATTTAGATGACTTAAAGAATGCTGAAGCTAACTTAGTTGACGCAACAAAAGCTGTTGAAGCTGCTAAAAAAGCATACGACGAGGCTGTTAAAGCTGCCGAAGATGCACAAGCTGCTTCCGTTGCTGACGATGCACAATATGCGAAGTTACAAGCAATCGCTGATGCATCTAAGAAAGCTTTAGACGATGCACAAGCTGCATTAGCTAAATTACAACATGAAAAAGACATCGAAGATGCTTTGAACAATGTTGACAAACCATCAACTGGTACTGATAACGATTCTGGTTCACATACTGGTCATGTAACAGGTTCAGACAATGGTTCAGATAAAGGTAACGTAACTGGTTCTGTTGTTGCTAAAGGTAGTGAAACAGCTAAAGACACGACTGACAACAATGGTATTGTTGCACCAAGCAATAATACATCAACATCACGTCTTAAAGCTGCTGATCATTCAGAAATCAATAACGCTAAAATATTAGGTGCTTCGGTATTACCACAAACTGACGAAACTAATTCGTCAGTCGTTTCAGTGATTGGTGCAGCTCTTGTTGGTGCCGTTAGTCTCTTTGGACTTGCAGGAACGCGCCGTCGTAAACACTAATTCGTTATTGTAAGGAGGAATTGAGATGAAGAAGCCTTTACTTGTAATGACTAGTATCGTAATGGTTGCTTTATTAACAGCGTGTGGGCAACAAAAGTCACAGTCTGAGCAAACAAGTCAGCCAAAACAAGTATCCGTGTCAGATAAGAAAAAGGCGCAGTCGTCAAAAAAAGCAGATACAACTAAAAAGACGCATACTAAAGAAGTAAATCAACCAAAAAAAGAATCCGTGTCAGATAAGAAAAAAGCGCAGTCGTCAAAAAAAGTAAATACGATTAAAAAGACGCCTGCCAAAGAAGTAAATCAACCAAAACAGATGAATTTAGATCAAATTCAAGTCAGTGATTACAGCAGTATCGTCGGTCAGTGGCAAATTGTGAAGTTAGAAGCACGGGGACGCGACTTACCACTTGATGATGTTCAGCCGTTAAATATTACTAAAGATAGTCTAGTGTCATCATCTTCGTTTACATTAAATAAAGCTGGCTTAAAAGATCAGAATGGGCTGCATGCGACGAAATTTGAAGTTGCTAATAATATCTTAACCGCCAGCTTAAGTAATGCAAGTGATGTTTCTATTAATTGGTCCGTCATGTTCTATCCCAAAGGGACTAGTCACGAATATGGTGTTAATACTGGTGAAGAAACGAACAAGCAGAATCTGATTGTTGTTTGGTCAAGTAGTAACTCAGTGACCGCGGTTTACAGCCAAAGTTAATATATATATAAATAGAAGGTCTACAATATCTGTTGCCAGTGATAGAAAAATCTATCACTGGCAACAGATTTTTTTGTATGACACTAAAAAGAGTCTCCTATGACAAATAATACTAAGGTTTTACTAAATATGAAATTTGCTGAAAGCACTCCTTAATCCAGCAGTCATCGGAGTTTATGGTACTTTAGATTACCTTCAAAAATGCCTGACACCCCTGCAGAGTTCTCAACATAATCAAATTGTTAGCTACGGATGGCGGGCATCTCTATTAGGCTACTACGTTATTCTAGTGGCCAACTTTAAGAAACTAACAATGAATTGAAACATATTAAACGTAATGCCTACGATTTCAGTAATTTTAGGAAACACATTTTCTTTGTAATGAGGATTATGTACATAAAAAAGGCGTTGTCACAAAGTGACAACACCCTCCATAATATATTCACCAACAATAGTTGCAATAGAACCAAAAATATTCACCAGTGACAACTGCAATATACCAAAAAAAACACCTCACAAATTGCTTTGTGAAGTGCTTCAAAATATCGATATAAATATATATTAACGTTTTGAGAATTGGCTTGCTTTACGAGCTTTCTTAAGACCTGGTTTCTTACGTTCTTTCATACGAGGATCACGAGTAAGTAATCCTGCAGATTTAAGAGCTGCACGGAAATCTGGATCTACTGTAAGTAATGCGCGAGCAATACCATGGCGAACTGCGCCAGCTTGACCTGAGAAGCCACCACCATTAGCGTTAACTAAAACATCATAACTACCTAATGTTTCTGTAGCGTTAAATGGTTGTAAGACTACTTCACGTAAGTTAGCAAATGGAATGTAATCTTCAATTGCTTTGTTGTTGATAGTAATTTTACCAGTACCTGGTACTAAACGTACGCGAGCTACTGAGTTTTTACGACGACCTGTTCCTGAATATACGACTTGAGCCATTTCAATTGCCTCCTTAAATTAAGTTTGTAATATCTAAAGTTTCTGGTTGTTGTGCTTGTTGATCATGTTCTGCACCACGATATACGTGTAATTTCAATGCTTGTTCTTTACCAAGAGTACCTTTTGGAAGCATACCTTTAACAGAGAAAGCAATCAATTTTTCAGGATCGTTGGCACGGAAATCACCAGCAGTACGAGTTTTTAAACCACCTGGATGATCTGTATGATGTTGGTATAATTTTCTGTCAGCTTTGTGACCAGTTAAACCAACCTTTTCTGCATTGATAACAATAACGTTATCACCAGTATCCACATTAGGTGTGAATGTTGGTTTGTTTTTACCGCGTAAGATAGAAGCAACGACAGTTGATAAGCGACCTAAAGAAATATCAGTTGCATCAATAACATACCATTTACGTTCTATTTCGCCTTTTTTTGCTAAATAAGTTGTACGCACGATTGTTTCCTCCGTTTTTTCATGTTGTTTGTTTGACACTCAAATAAGTTTCCGGGGCCTATCAGTGGGGCAAACAATACCATTTATAATATTAACTATTAAAAGTCAATTTGTCAATCTAATTTATGGGCATCCCACAAATAAATAACACCTTTTCAGATTTAAAATTGCCTTAGTATTCATATTGTCAATAACTTCTATATTACCCTAATTCGTCCGGATAATAAACCTTTTTTAAATATAATCCACTCGCCGGAGCTGTTTCTCGAGCTTGTTGTCGATCCTTTACTTCATATAACCGTAAAATATCATGAACCGGACGCCGGCCGTTCCCTATTTCTAGGAGTGTAGCGACTAAAATTCGGACCATATTGTACAGAAAGCCATTTCCATAAAATTCAAAAATAATTTCATGGTTTTCTTTATCTTCTCTCACGGTTGCCTCATAAATCGTCCGAACGTGATCTGTAACCTGGCTACCTGCCGCCACGAAACTAGAAAAATCATGTTCGCCAACTAAATCAGGTAATGCTTCTTCAATTTTGGCGATATCTATCTTGTATTTATAATGACCCGTGTAGAAGCGTTTAAATGGGTCGGTAAATTCACCTTGAGAAACACGATACATATATCGTTTACCATGCGTACTATAGCGTGAATGAAAATCATCACTGACAAGTTCGGCTTTTTTAACTTGAACATCCAGTGGCAATAAACTGTTCAATGCTCTCATCATGCTAGTTTCCGGAATTTCATGCATGAAGTCAAAATGAAAAACCTGTCCTAAGGCATGAACGCCAGCATCTGTTCGGCCTGAACCATAAATTCTAACTGGTACTTCTGATTTACTCATAATTGTTACTGCTTTTTCTAAGACAGATTCAACCGTCCGTTGGTTTGGCTGCCTCTGAAACCCTGCAAAAGCTGCGCCATCATAAGCAACGGTAATTTTAAAACGTACTGACATATTTATTCATCCTTAATTTTTGAGGTAGACTAATGCAACGGTAACGATAGCGAATAAAACAAAAGCTAACGTATCAGCCGTCCGCCATTTTAAAATACGATACTTTGTTCGACCTTCTCCACCCTGGTAACCACGAGATTCCATGGCAATCGCTAAATCTTCGGCACGATTGAACGAACTTACAAATAGCGGAATTAACAACGGGATAATTGATTGCATTTGTTTAATTAGCGACCCTTGACCAAAGTTCACACCTCGAGCTCGTTGAGCGTTCATAATTTTTTCTGTCTCATCCATTAATGTAGGGACAAAACGTAACGCGATTGATAACATTAACGCAATTTCATAAACTGGAAATTTGATTGCTTTAAGTGGTTTTAATAAAGATTCAATCGCATCTGCTAGTTGGAGTGGTGCCGTTGACAACGTCAATAATGTTGACATAAAAATAATTAAAATAAATCGGCAAAAAATATATAATCCATTTGTCACACCAAATTGAGAAATTTTAAAAATCCCCCAATGCCAGTACATTTGGCCACCACTTGAAAATAGCATTTGCAAAGCAACCGTAAAGATAATCAGCCAAATTAATGGCCGGACACCTTTTAAAAAGAAACTCATATTAATTTTTGACGCTAAAATACATCCTAACGTAAAAACTAAAAGCATAGAAAAACTTTGCCAATTATTTGCCATAAAGATTATTCCAACAAAATAAAAACTCAAAACTAATTTAGCACGCGGATCCATGCGGTGAACGAGTGAATCACCCGCTATGTAACGTCCAAAAATCAACTTATTCATTAGCGTCATGACCTCCATTTTGGCTTAGCAGCGTGACGAGGTCGTCGGCTAATTCATTCTCTGTTAAAGGCATCTCCTTGAATTCAAAGCCTTTTTCAATTAATTTTTTTGAAAATAACGTTGTTGTTGGCACGTTCAAATGGTTACTTAATAAGAACTCTGGATCAGCAAAAACTTCTCTTGGTGTGCCCGATTTAATAATCGTTCCTTTTGACATGATAATAGCGTGATTCGCATAATTTGCCACATCATCCATCTGATGCGTTACGAGAATAATCGTCAAATTTTGTTCACGATGAAGTTCTTCGAACATTGCCATCATATCAACGCGACCTTTAGGATCTAATCCTGCTGTGGGTTCGTCTAAAACCAAGATTTTAGGTTCCATAGCCAGAATTCCAGCGATTGCTACGCGACGCATTTGACCACCAGAGAGGTCAAATGGTGATTGCTGATAGATATTCTCTGGTAATCCAACTAACTTCAACATTTTTGTCGCTATTTTCTCAGCTTCTTCATCTGTTTTACCAAAGTTTTTTGGCGCAAATGCCACATCTTTAATAACCGTTTCTTCAAACAATTGTGCTTCTGGAAATTGAAAAACGATGCCAACTTGTTTTCGTAAATCGTTTAACGTTTTATTGGCCGTTTCTGGTGTAATGATTTGATTCCCAATTGTAATTTTACCTTCAGTTGGTTTTAATAGGCCATTTAAATGTTGCAATAGGGTCGATTTACCAGAACCTGTATGTCCAACAATTGCTGTAAATGAGCCGTCCTCAATTTCAAGATTGATATTATGTAGCGCCCGACTTTCAAAAGGTGTCCCTTTTTGGTAGGTAAAGGCTACTTCGTTGAATTTAATTGCCATAACCAATCTACCATACCTTCCTCTGTCATATAGTCGTCCGGAATGTCAAAATGACGTTTTTTAAGCGCGACTTTTAAGCGTTCTGGATATGGAATATCTAATCCCATATCTACTAATTGTTCACCAAGTGCAAAAATTTCAGCAGGTGTGCCTTCTTTTACCAGCTCGCCTTTGTCCATAACCATAATTTTGTCAGCACTTGCCGCTTCATTAATATCATGCGTGATTGAAATAATTGTTAGCCCACGTTCTTCTTTGAGTTGATGTATTAGGCTCAAAACTTCGTCACGACCTTCTGGATCCAACATGCTAGTTGATTCATCCAAGATGATAACTTCTGGCCTTAGAGCGACAATTCCAGCGATTGCGACACGTTGTTTCTGTCCCCCAGATAGTCTAGCAGGTTCCTTGGCCGCAAACTCCCACATATCTACACGTTCAAGCGCGTCTCTGACTCGTTCTTGCATTTCTTTACGTTCTATTCCATTGTTTTCAAGTCCAAATGCAACGTCATCTTCAACAGTTGCTCCCACAAACTGGTTATCTGGGTTTTGAAAAACGATGCCAATCTTACGACGAATATCCCAGACCGTTTCTGGTGATAAAATAAGGCCATCTACTGTGATTTCACCTGATTGAGGTGCTAGCAAGCCATTAATATTTTTAGATAATGTACTTTTCCCACTACCGTTATGACCAATAATTGCAACCCAGTCACCTTTTTCAATCGTAAAGGACACATCTTTAAGTGCCATTTCACTCATTTCTTTTTGTGCTTCATATTGATAATTTAAATGATCAACTTTAATTAATTCAGTCATTGTTACTGTCCTCACAATTCACAAGATAACTTACGTTTTGCATTATATCACAGGCCAAAATGAACTCAGTGTATTTATACTTTTACTCTTTATAGTTGTCCTATCTATACAACATACATCTAAAATGCATTTTTTGTACTTTTAAGCTCTTAATTAACAATAAACAGCCATTTAGTCACACCTTTTTATATTGCGCTAAGAACTGCATTTTAAGCTAAATTTCTCTCACCATTTGATAATTAACTAGATTTTGTTGATGTCGATAATTATCTTATCTTTTTATAATTTTAAACCCATAATGTTCAAAAAAAGAGACAGCAGTTATTGAAGCCTCTACCGTTTGTACATTTATTTGTAATTCATTCCTTTGGTAATTTGTTAATTCTGTTAAAATAAGCGCTCCGATATGCTGTCGAATCATAGAACTCTCTACGTACAGCATATCAATATGTCCTGTTACTTCAAGGTTACCAAATCCTATGACCTTTAAATCTTTGATGGCAAGTAGCGTAAATGATTCACTTAATCGTTTATGCCATGCACTCAGATCTGGATTATTCTGCACCCACTCATTAATTTCTAGTTGTGAATAATCTTGTCGGTTAATCTCTTGAATTGTTTGGTTGAATAATGTCGTTATTTCCGATAAATATTTACTATCATAACGGTAAAGTTGTATTGAACTTTGTGCCATCACATTACCCCCTAAACAGATTAAGAATACTATTATCATACTAGGTTTTAGCACATAAAAAAAGGGTTCTGAACACATTATTAAAATGTGTTCAGAACCCTTTTTTCAGACCTCATTAGACAATAAAAAATCACTATGAAGGATGACCGGCAAATCACAAATGTGAAGAACCTTCAAACTAGACTAAGATTACTCCATCATCATAACGTTTGTTTTTAATCATCAATCAAAGTGAAAAATTATCTGTTAACGAATTATACTAATTCAATAATAACCATTTGTGCGGCATCGCCACGACGAGGCATTGTTTTCATAGTTCTAGTGTATCCACCATTACGTTCAGCGTAACGAGGAGCTACATCAGAAAATAATTTTTGTAATGCTGATTGAACAGTGACATCGTCACCATCTTCTTTCACGTCAGCAACTGTGTTTCTTACGAAAGCAGCAGCACGACGACGTGAAGCTAAATCACCACGTTTACCTAAAGAAATCATTTTATCGGCAGATTTGCGTACTTCTTTAGCGCGAGCTTCAGTAGTCACAATTCGTTCGTTGATAATAAGACTTGTTGTTAAATCACGTAACATTGCTTTACGTTGAGAACTTGTACGTCCTAATTTGCGGTAACTCATGAATAGTTTCCCTCCCTCTATATAATATTAGTCATCATGACGTAATGATAAATCAAGCGCAGCTAATTTAGCTTTAACTTCTTCCAATGATTTACGGCCCAAGTTACGGACTTTCATCATGTCAGCTTCGGATTTATTCGTTAATTCTTGAACCGTGTTGATTCCAGCACGTTTCAAACAATTGTATGAACGAACTGATAAATCAAGTTCTTCAATCGTCATTTCGAGCATTTTTTCTTTATGTGTTTCTTCTTTTTCAACCATAATTTCAGCATTTTTAGCTTCATCGGTTAAATCAACAAATAAAGTCAAATGCTCAGTTAAAATTTTAGCCGACAAACTAATGGCTTCGCTTGGTGTAATTGAACCATTAGTCCAAACATCAAGTGTCAATTTGTCATAATCATCTTTTTGACCAACACGTGTTTTTTCTACTTGGTAGTTCACACGTTCGATTGGGGTATAAATGGAGTCAATTGGTAATACGCCAATTGGCATATCTTCCGCTTTGTTTTGATCAGCAGATACGTATCCACGACCATTGCTAGCGTTCATGCGAACATGAAAAGATGCACCTTCTGCGACTGTACAAATGTACAAGTCGGGATTTAATACTTCAACATCACTGTTTACAATGATGTCACCGGCAGTAACCTCTGCGGGACCTTTCACATCAATTTCGATGGATTGGTCTTCATCAGCAGCTAACTTCAAAGCAACTTTCTTAATATTCAAGATAATTTGAGTAACATCTTCCAATACGCCTTCAATAGTTGAAAACTCATGTAAAACACCATCAATTTGAATATTAGTAATAGATGCGCCTGGTAAGGAAGATAATAGAATCCGACGAAGTGAATTACCTAATGTCGTACCATAACCGCGTTCAAGTGGTTCTACAACAAATTTACCATAGTTAGGACTTTCATCTATCTTATGAATATTTGGTTTTTCAAATTCAATCATTCTTATCTTTACCCCTTTCAAAACGTAACGTGTAATCTAGTGAAAACATTATGAAGTTCAACTCCGTAATGAATATTAATCCACGTTAAACACGACGGCGTTTTGGAGGACGACATCCATTATGAGGCACTGGAGTAACATCGCGAATTGCTGTTACTTCAAGACCAGTAGTTTGTAAAGCACGGATTGCGGCTTCACGGCCAGAACCAGGTCCTTTAACTGCTACTTCAACAGTCTTCATACCATTTTCCATTGAGCCTTTAGCTGCAGCTTCTGCTGCCATTTGTGCTGCGAATGGTGTAGATTTACGACTACCTCTAAAACCTAATGCACCAGCTGATGACCATGCAACAGCGTTACCGTTAACATCAGTAATCATAACAAGTGTATTGTTAAAAGTAGAATGAATATGTGCAACACCGGCTTCAATATGTTTTTTAACACGGCGTTTGCGAGAAACTTTCTTAGTTGCCATAAATAGTATTACCTCCTTAATCTAGTAATTATTTCTTGCGGCCTGCAATTGATGTAGCTGGGCCTTTACGTGTACGAGCGTTGTTTTTCGTGTTTTGTCCACGAACTGGTAAACCACGACGATGACGCATGCCTCGGTACGTTCCAATTTCTTGGAGACGTTTAATGTTTAAACTGATTTCGCGACGTAAGTCACCTTCAATTTTAAATTGATCAACAACTTTACGGATTGCATCCTCTTGGTCAGTTGTTAAATCACGAGTTCTAATATCTTCTGATACTTCTGCTTCTACCAAGATCTTAGCAGCAGTTGTATTACCGATTCCATAAATGTAAGTTAATGCTACCACGATTCTTTTATCACGTGGAATATCAATACCTGCAATACGAGCCATAACAATTACACCTCCTAATTTTTATTATCCTTGACGTTGTTTATGTTTTGGATTTGCGCTACAAATGATCATAACTCGACCTTTGCGCTTGATAACTTTACAATGTTCACACATTGGTTTTACTGATGGTCTTACTTTCATTGAATTATACCTCCTAAAAGTTTTTGAAGTACAATCTATTTAAAGCGATAAGTAATACGACCCTTACTTAAATCGTAAGGAGACATTTCAACCGTCACTTTATCACCAGGTAAAATACGAATATAATTCTTACGAATTTTACCAGAGACATGAGCTAAAATTTCATGATCATTTTCAAGTACAACTCGAAAAGTCGCATTGGGTAACGTTTCACGGACCGTACCCTCAATCTCAATTACTTCTTCTTTCGCCACGTAAATGTACCTCCTTAAAATCGTGTTTTAACTTTACATGTAAAAATGGCGAGAATTAGACACTCTCACCCGTTCTTATCAGGATATTATTACAAATATCCTCCTGAAAAGATAAACCGGAATTATTCTATCATACCGCTATCTCAGATGCAAGTTAGCCACTCCGGCACAATTACTTTGCAGCGGAATACTCAGATTACTTGAGATTGTTTAAAATCGTTTCAATATCTGCAAATACATCTTCAATATCGCGGTTACCATCTACTGTATACAATAGATGACGTTGTTCGTAAAAATCTAATAACGGTGTATTCATTTTGATGTTAACTTCTAAACGATTTTTAACCGTTTCAAGTTTGTCATCTTCACGTTGATAAAATTCATGTTGCCCACAGCGATCACATGTTCCTTCAACCTTTGTGGGGTTGAAGATTTTGTGATATGTAGCTCCACAATTACGACAAATGTAACGACCAGTTAAACGTTCGATTAGAGATTCAGGATCAACATGAATGTCAATGACTGCGTTAAGAGGTTTTCCAAGGTCCTTACCGATTTCGTCCAAGGCAACAGCTTGTGCCATATTTCTTGGAAACCCATCAAGCATGTAGCCATCTTGAATATCATCTTCAGCTAATCGTTCTTTGACAATGCCATTTGTGACTTCATCAGGAACAAGGTCACCACGATCGATATACTTTTTAGCTTCAAGTCCCATTGGTGTTTCATTTTTCATTGCTGCACGGAAGATGTCTCCCGTAGAGATATGAGCGATGTGGAAAGCGTCGACAATCTTTTCAGCTTGTGTTCCCTTACCTGCACCAGGTAAACCCATTAACATCAGGTTCATTTTAGTCATGAATATCCTCCTAATATGAGAAATGGTTAGGCATCAGCCTAACCTAATTCTCAGTTTAAAATTTGTTTTTTATCGATTATCTAATGAATCCGACGTACTTACGTTTCATCATCATACCCTCTAATTGACGAATAGTTTCAAGAGCAACCCCAACGACAATCAACAGACTAGTACCACCCAAACCAACTGATTCATCTAATCCGAACAAACTTGATGCTAATAATGGAATTAAAGCAACAAATCCTAAGAATAATGAACCAACAGTACTTAAACGCATTAATAATTTTGAAACATATTTTTCTGTTGCTTTACCAGGCCAAACACTTGGAATATAACTTCCTTGTTTTTGTAAATTCTCTGAGAGTTTCTCAGGATTTACCTGTACGAAAGCGTAGAAGAATGTGAACAAGACAATCAATACGGTATATAGGATGGCTCCGTATGTTGTTTGCATGTTGAAAACTTGACTTAATACTTTATACCAAGTCGTGTCCCCTTGTGAGCTTTGGAATGCCAAAAGCACAGTTTGGGGTGTTGCAATGAACGAACTCGCAAAAATAACGGGGATAACACCCGCAACGTTTACCTTAAGTGGCAGATATGAACTATCTGTCGCACCAGCAACACGTCTTGTGTATTGAATTGGAATCTTATAGTTAGCTTGTTGAACATATGTTACAAAAGTTACGATTGCAAAAATAATAACGAGCAAGATAACTATGAACAAGATGCCCCCCCAAAGATCACCTTTATCAGCTTGGAAAATTTGTTCATTGAAAATCTGTTTAATACCACCTGGAATACGAGAAACGATACCTGCCATGATTAACATGGAAACACCATTCCCAATACCACGTTCAGTAATCATATCACCTAACCAAGTCGTAAACATTGTTCCGGCTGTTAAAATAACGCCCAAAACAACATATGTTTGCGTACTTGGATTGTTAACCAAACCTAAACTACTTAATGAGTCTAACCCTGCGGTGATACCTACAGATTGAACAAATGCTAAGACAATTGTTAGGTAACGTGTAGCTTGATTCAATTTACGACGACCAACTTCACCTTGCTTACTCCATTCTACAAAACGAGGAACAATGTCCATTTGTAGTAATTGAATAACAATTTGAGCTGTAATGTAGGGTGAAACCCCCATTGCGAAAATTGAGTAATTAGTTAATCCACCACCACTAAAAGTGTTAAGAAGACTAACTAAGTTACTACTTGTTGCACTAGCAATTGCAGCATGGTTAATTCCAGGAACTGTTATAAAAGTACCTAAGCGAAAGACAATTAAAACGCATAAAGTGAAAAAAATCTTTTGACGGATTTCTTTCACAGCTAATGCATTTTTCATCACTTTAAGCATTAGATCACCTCTGTTTGACCACCGGCAGCTTCAATAGCTTCTTTAGCAGCAGCTGAGAATTTACCTGCTTTAACAGATAATTTCTTGTTAAGTTCGCCGGAAGCTAAAATTTTAATTCCTGATTTTTCGTTCTTAACAATACCTGATTCAACAAGTAATGCTGGTGTTACTTCAGCACCGTTTTCGAATTTGTTTAAGCTATCTAAATTGACAACTGCATATTCTTTACGGTTGAAGTTATTAAATCCACGTTTTGGCATACGACGGAATAAAGGCATTTGTCCACCTTCAAAACCTAAACGTACTTTACTACGGGCTTTTTGGCCTTTTTGACCACGTCCAGAAGTTTTACCATTACCTGAAGATGTTCCACGTCCGACACGGTTACGTACTGAGCGAGAACCTTCACTTGGTTTTAATTCATGTAATTTCATAGGGTTGGCACCTCCTTATTTTAAACTGCAAACAAGATGTTGATGTTATTTAACTTCTTCAACGTCCACTAAATGAGAAATCTTGGCGATAACGCCTCGTGTTACTGCGTCATTAGGACGAATAACAGAGCTGCTAATACGGTGTAAACCGAAAGCTTTAACGATTTCGCGTTGATTTTGAGGACGTCCGATGACACTGCGTTTTAATGTAATTTTTAAATCTGTCATGTTTTAGTCCTCCTAGTCAGCTAAGTGTTGAATAGAAACGCCACGTAATGCAGCAACTTCTTCAGCACTCTTCATTTTCTTTAAACCATCCATTGTTGCGCGAACAACGTTGATTGGTGTATTTGAGCCTAATGATTTACTTGTTACATCTGCTACTCCAGCAAGTTCCATAACGGCACGAACTGAACCACCAGCGGCAACTCCAGAACCTTCAACAGCTGGTTTAAGCATAATGCGTCCACCACTGTATTGACCGAGAACTTCGTGAGGAAGTGTCGTACCGACCATAGGTACTTCAATCAAGTTCTTTTTAGCATCTTCAACTGCTTTACGGATTGCTTCAGGAACTTCTTGAGCTTTACCTGTACCGAAGCCTACATGACCATTGTGATCACCGACAATAACTAATGCAGCAAAACGTAGACGACGTCCACCTTTTACAACTTTAGTAACACGGTTAATCGCAACAACACGATCTTCTAAATCTAAATGAGTTGGATCAATGAAAGTCATAAACTATTTCCTCCCTTTCTTAGAATTCTAATCCATTTTCACGAGCTGCTTCAGCTAAAGCAGCAACGCGTCCATGGTATAAGTATCCGCCACGATCAAAAACAACAGCTTTGATACCTTTGTCATTAGCACGTTTAGCAACTAATGCGCCAACAGCAGTAGCTTTTGCTACTTTACTGTCGCCAGTTACTTCACTATCAATTGTTGAGGCACTTGCTAGCGTTACACCCGCTACGTCATCAATTACTTGAGCGTAGATGTGGTTATTAGAACGGAATACGTTTAAGCGTGGGCACTCTGCAGTTCCAGAAATCTTGCCACGAACACGTAAATGACGTTTTGAACGTGTTTTATTTCTATCTGGTTTTGTAATCACAATTTTCACCTCTTGATTTTATTCAAAAACAAAGTAAGCAATGCTAAGCAGCATTATTTACCTGTTTTACCTTCTTTACGACGAACATATTCGCCAACGTAACGAATTCCTTTACCTTTATAAGGTTCTGGAGGACGAACGGCACGAATTTCTGCGGCAAGATCGCCAACTTCTTGTTTACTGATACCTGAAATAATAATACTTGTATTTGCAGGAACTTCAACAGTTAAGTTTTCGCGTTCTTCAAAATCCACTGGATGTGAATAACCAACATTTAATACTAATTTTTTCCCTTGTAATTGTGCACGATAACCAACACCAATCAACTCAAGTTCTTTTTTGAAACCTTCTGTAACACCAAGAACCATGTTGTTTACGTTGGCACGCATTGTACCATGTAAGGCACGAGTGCTTTTATCGTCACTTTCACGAGTAAATTTAACTGAAAGACCTTCAACATGCATTGTAATAGCACTAGAGAACTTACGAGTTAATTCACCTTTGGGGCCTTTTACTGTAACCATTTGACCTTCTTGTGTAACTTCTACACCAGCAGGAAGAACGATTTCTTTATAACCTATACGACTCACGCGAGTGACACCTCCTTACGAATTAATTGATTACCAGATGTATGCTAAGACTTCGCCACCAATTTGTTTGGCGCGTGCATCTTTATCTGTCATCACACCTTCTGATGTTGAGATAACTGCGATTCCTAAACCATTTAATACTTTAGGAACTGCATCAGCTTGAACGTACGTACGTAATCCTGGTTTTGAGATACGTTTAATACCAGAGATTACACGTTCGTTGTCTTTTCCAAATTTTAAAAATACACGGATAATACCTTGTTTGTCATCATCGATGTATTCGATATCACGTACGAAACCTTCATTTTTAAGGATTTCAGCGATATCACGTTTGATTTTTGAAGCAGGCACTTCTAAAGACTCATGCCGTACCATGTTTGCATTACGGATACGAGTTAAAAAGTCTGCGATCGGATCAGTCATGACCATTGAGTTTACCCTCCTTTAACTTGTCTTTTAGATTTACCAGCTAGCTTTTTTCATACCAGGAATTTGGCCTTTGTGAGCAAGGTCACGAAGACAAATACGGCATAATTTAAATTTACGATAAACAGAATGTGGGCGACCACAACGTTCGCAACGTGTATAAGCTTGTGTAGAGAATTTTGCTGGACGTTTGTTCTTTGCAATTAATGATTTTTTAGCCAAAGCTTTGTAACCTCCTTATTATTTAGAAAACGGCATACCTAATTGTGTGAGTAATTCTTTTGATTCCTCATCAGTATTAGCAGTTGTAACAATAACGATATCCATTCCACGAACTTTATCCACATCATCAAAATCGATTTCTGGGAAAATTAATTGTTCGCGAACACCTAAAGTATAGTTACCACGGCCATCAAAGGCTTTTTTGCTAACGCCACGGAAATCACGCACACGAGGTAATGAAACTGAAACTAATTTATCTAAGAAATCGTACATGCGTTCGCCACGTAAAGTAACTTTAGCACCGATTGGCATACCTTCACGTAAACGGAAGCCAGCAATTGATTTTTTAGCTTTTGTAACCAAAGGTTTTTGACCAGCGATTAAAGCTAATTCTTCAACAGCTTTATCTAAATTTTTAGCATTAGTAACAGCATCACCAACACCCATGTTGATAACAATTTTATCAACTTGAGGTGTTTGCATAATTGATGTGTAGTTAAATTTTTCCATCATAGATGGTGTAATTTCATTAGTGAACTTTTCTTTTAAACGGTTAGTCATGAAGAAAGTGTCCTCCTTTCAGTAGGTCTATTTAACAGTTTCACCTGATTTTTTAGAAACTCTAACTTTCTTGCCGTCTACAACTTTGAAGCCAACACGAGTTGGTTCGTTTGTAGATGGGTCGATAAGCATCACGTTTGAAACGTGAATTGGTGCTTCTATATCCACGATGCCACCTTGTGGATTCGAGTTACTAGGTTTTTGATGTTTTTTTGCAATATTCATGCCTTCAACAATCACACGGTCATCTTTAAGGAAAACTTTAGTAACAGTACCTTGTTTACCTTTATCTTTACCTGCAATTAATTGAACTTTATCACCAGTTTTGACGAACATTTAGCGCACCTCCTTGTTTTCCGATGGATTTCTTATAATACTTCGGGTGCTAAAGAAACAATCTTCATGAAATTGTTATCACGTAATTCACGTGCAACAGGTCCAAAGATACGTGTACCTTTAGGGCTTTTATCATCTTGGATGATAACGGCAGCATTTTCATCAAATTTGATGTATGAACCGTCAGCGCGATGAGCACCTGATTTTGTACGTACGATTACAGCTTTAACAACTTCACCTTTTTTGACAACACCACCTGGTGTTGCATGTTTAACAGTAGCAACAATAACGTCACCGATATTAGCAGTTTTACGCTTTGATCCACCTAAAACTTTAATAGTTAAGATTTCTTTTGCGCCTGAATTGTCGGCAATTTTTAAACGACTTTCTGTTTGTATCACAGTAAGTGTCCTCCTTTCGATAGCAAATTAGAAATACGAATGGCAATTATGCTTAAGCAATAACTGCTTTTTCAACGATATCTAATAAACGGAATCTCTTAGTTGCTGACAACGGACGAGTTTCCATAATTTGAACGATATCGCCGATTTTTGCTTCGTTATTTTCATCATGTGCATAGAATTTTTTAGAATAAGTCACACGTTTACCGTAGGTTTTGTGTGTCTTGTATGTTTCGATAAGAACACTAATCGTTTTATCCATTTTGTCGGATACAACGCGTCCTTGATAGACTTTACGTTGGTTACGAGTTTCACTCATGCGTAAATGGCCTCCCTTTCGTAATCTACTTGTTTAATTCTTGTTGGCGTAATGCCGTTTTAATACGAGCAATTGTTTTACGTACTTCACTTAAGCGTGCGGTATTTTCTAATTGACCGGTAGCTAATTGGAAGCGTAAGTTAAACAATTCATCTTTAAATTCTTGTTCTTTGGTAATCATTTCAGCAGTGGTTAATTCATTAATTTCCTTAGCCTTCATGTGATTCGCCACCTACTTCCTCACGTTTTACAATTTTAGTTCTCACTGGAAGTTTGTTTGATGCTAAGCGTAAAGCTTCGCGAGCAACTTCTTCGGGAACACCGGCAACTTCAAACATGATCTTTCCACGTTTAACTGGAGCTACCCATCCTTCAGGAGCACCTTTACCAGAACCCATTCGAACACCAATTGCTTTTGCAGTATATGATTTATGAGGGAAAATTTTAATCCATACTTTCCCACCACGTTTCATATGACGGTTAATAGCGACACGAGAAGCTTCGATTTGACGGTTAGTGATCCATGATGATTCAAGAGCCTGTAAACCGAATTCTCCAAAAGCGACTTCTTTGCCACCTTTAGCTTCCCCACGCATTTTACCACGGAATTCACGACGGAATTTTGTACGTTTAGGTACTAACATAGGTTATTTCCCTCCTTTCACAGCGTTTTTCTTAGCTGGTAAGATTTCACCACGGTAGATCCAGACTTTAACGCCTAATTTACCGTAAGTAGTCATTGCTTCAACCCAAGCGTAGTCAATATCTGCTCTTAAGGTATGTAATGGAACTGTACCATCTGAGTAGCTTTCAACACGAGACATATCAGCTCCGTTAAGACGGCCAGCAACTTGAACTTTGATACCTTTAGCACCAGAGCGCATTGTACGTTGCATAGCTTGTTTAACAGCACGACGGAATGCGACACGGTTTTCTAATTGTTCCGCAACGTTTTCGCCGACTAATTGAGCATCTAAATCAGGACGTTTGATTTCAACAATGTTGATATGCACACGTTTACCTGTTAAATCATTTAATTCTTTACGAAGTTTTTCAACTTCAGCTCCACCTTTACCGATAACCATACCAGGTTTAGCAGTATGGATTGAAACGTTAACACGTTTTGCAGCGCGTTCGATTTCAACGATAGAGACAGAAGCGTCGGTTAATTTTTCTTGAATGTATTTACGGATGTGTAAATCTTCATGAAGGTAGTTTGCAAAATCTTTTTCTGCATACCATTTTGAATCCCAATCACGAATGATACCTACACGTAATCCCGTTGGATTTATTTTTTGACCCACGCGTTATCCCTCCTTATTTTGTAGTTTCAGATACAACTACTGTAATGTGACTCGTACGTTTGTTAATTGGTGAAGCTGATCCTTTAGCACGAGGACGGAAACGTTTTAAAGTTGGTCCTTCGTTAGCAAAAATATCAGTAATAACTAAGTTTTCACCATCTAAATCAAAATTATTTTCTGCATTAGCTACAGCAGAAAGTAAAACTTTTTCAATGATTGGGCTTCCGGCTCTGGGAGTAAATCTCAAAATACCGATAGCTTCAGCAACACTTTTACCTCTGATAAGATCGATTACCAAGCGAGCTTTACGCGCTGGAATACGAACAGTTTTGGCGGTTGCTTTTGCTGATGTTACTTGTTCAGCCATGTGTATAACCTCCTTTATTTAACTGTAGTTTTCTTATCGTCAGATCCGTGACCACGGAAAGTACGTGTTGGAACAAATTCACCCAACTTATGACCAACCATATCTTCTTGCATAAAAACTGGAACGTGTTTACGTCCATCATATACAGCGATAGTTAGACCAATGAAGTTAGGGAAGATTGTTGAACGACGTGACCATGTTTTGATAACTGTTTTCTTTTCTTGATCAGTTTGTGCTTCGACCTTTTTCATCAAATGTTCATCGACGAATGGTCCTTTTTTTAGACTACGACTCAATGTGAATCCTCCTTCCGGAATATAGCTTAAGCAACAAGTAAATTATTTCTTGTTGCGTCCACGTACGATAAATTTGTCTGATTGGTTTTTCTTTGAACGTGTTTTGTAACCCATCGTCTTTTGACCCCAAGGAGACATAGGTGATGGACGACCAATTGGAGCTTTACCTTCACCACCACCATGAGGATGATCGTTAGGATTCATAACTGATCCACGAACTGTAGGACGTTTACCAGCCCAACGAGCACGACCAGCTTTACCAATTTTGATTAATTCATGTTGTTCGTTACCAACAGCACCGATAGATGCGCGACATGTTGATAAGATCATGCGAACTTCGCCTGATGTCAAACGAACAAGGACGTATTTACCTTCTTTACCAAGTAATTGTGCAGAAGCACCGGCTGAACGAGCAAGTTGTCCACCCTTACCTGGTTTTAATTCGACATTATGAATAATTGTACCAACTGGGATATCTTGAAGAGCTAATGCGTTACCAACCTTGATATCTGCTTCTTTACCAGATTGAACCATCATGCCAACTTCTAATCCTTTAGGAGCAATGATGTATGATTTGATACCATCAGTATATTGTAATAATGCAATATTAGCTGAACGGTTTGGATCATATTCAATTGCTTTAACAGTTGCTGTTACATTGTCTTTAACACGCTTGAAATCGATCAAACGGTATTGACGTTTATGACCACCACCACGGTGACGAACAGTAATGCGACCATAGTTATTACGGCCGGCAGTTCTGCTTTTTGATTCTAGTAATGATTTTTCAGGAGTTGATTTAGTAATTTCTGAGAAATCAGAACCAGTCATATTACGACGACCGTTAGTGGTTGGTTTGAATTTTTTAATTCCCACGTTGTTTTCCTCCTAGTTTACAAAATTTTAGATTATTCTTCGAATAATTGGATTTCTTTTGAGTCGGCAGTTAAAGTAACAATTGCTTTACGGCGTTTTTTAGTATAACCAGCATAGCGACCTTGACGTTTTAACTTACCTTTAACATTCATGATATTTACTTTTACAACTTTAACGCCAAAAATATCTTCAATAGCTTTTTTGACTTCAATTTTAGTTGCACGAGTATCAACGTCGAATGTGTAAACTTTGTTAGCCATTCTATCCATTGCTGCTTCGGTGATGACTGGGCGTAAGATAATATCTCTTGATTCCATTATGAAAGAGCCTCCTCTACTTGAGAAAGAGCTGCTTGAGTCATGACTAATTTATCATTGTTGATAACGTCAAGAACGTTAACACCTTTAGCTTCTACTACTGTAACATTTTGTAAGTTACGAGCTGCTAAAGCAACGAAATCATTGCCAGGTTCAAGAACTATTAATACTTTTTTGTTGATATCTAAGTTACTTAAAACTTCTTTGAAAGTTTTTGTCTTTGGTTGTTCGAAGCTAAGTGCATCGACCATAACCACGCTGTTATCCAATACTTTTTGTGAAAGTACTGATTTAAGAGCTAAACGGCGAACTTTTTTAGGTAATTTGTAACTGTATGAACGAGGAGTAGGGCCAAATACGACACCACCACCACGCCATTGTGGGCTACGGATAGATCCTTGACGAGCACGACCTGTACCTTTTTGGCGCCATGGTTTTCTACCACCACCTGAAACTGCACTTTTGTTTTTAACTGAATGAGTTCCTTGACGTAATGATGCACGTTGCATGATTACGGCGTCAAAAATGACATTGTCGTTAGGTTCGATTCCAAAAATAGCGTCGTTTAATTCAACTTCACCATTTTTAGTACCATCTTGTTTTAATAATGCGACTGTTGGCATTTTGAAATTCCTCCTTCCTGTTATTTAGCGTCTTTTGTGACGTTTTTAATTGTAACTAATGTTTTGTTTGCGCCTGGTACGTTACCTTTAATCAAGATAACATTACTATCAACGTCAACACGAATAATTTCCAAGTTTTGGACAGTTACGCGTTTGCCACCCATGCGACCTGGTAATCTCTTACCTTTGAATACACGGTTAATAACGGCACCCATTGAACCAGGACGACGATGATAACGAGAACCATGAGTCATAGGACCTCGTGATTGTCCCCAACGTTTGATATTTCCTTGGAAACCATGTCCCTTAGACGTACCCGTAACGTTAACGATATCGCCAGCTGAGAATGTATCAACTTTAATTTCGTCACCTACGTTATATTCTCCAAGCTCAACATCGTTAATTTCACGAACGAAGCGCTTAGGAGTAGTATTTGCTTTTGCTGCATGACCTT
Source organism: Dellaglioa sp. CoH-55-MRSF-8 (assembly GCF_056782195.1). Next base: position 19,521 of record NZ_JBXAYH010000003.1, on the reverse strand, counting down.
TAGCAGGTTTGTTTGTTAATACTTCGCGCATGTCTTGGTAACCTAATTGAATTGCTTCGTAACCATCGTTTTCAATTGTTTTCAATTGTAAAACAACGTTTGGCGTAGATTCAATCACTGTAACTGGTACCAATTCACCATTTTCAGTAAAAACTTGTGTCATACCTACTTTTTTTCCTAAGATTCCTTTTGTAGTCATGAGTACACCTCCAATATGTTTGTATTTTTATTTTTGTAACTCTGTTTTATAATTTGATTTCAATATCAACGCCACTAGGTAAGTCAAGTTTCATCAATGAATCAACTGTCTTAGGTGTTGGGTTAACGATATCAATCAAACGTTTATGTGTAAGCATTTCGAATTGTTCACGTGAATCTTTATGCTTATGTGGTGAACGTAAAACTGTGTATAATGTACGTTCTGTTGGCAATGGAATTGGTCCAGAAATTGTTGCCCCTGTTCTTTTTGCAGTTTCAACAATCTTGTCAGCAGATTGGTCTAAAATACGGTGTTCGTAAGCTTTTAAGCGAATACGAATTTTTTGTTTTGCCATTTTGTTCCCTCCTTCGTCTATTTTAAAAATAAGACTAGCTCCGTGTAAGTGACCGACACACCTTGCGTGGCAAAGCTGCCGGGCGTGTCGCAATCTTTCACATCTTAGCTCATTCTATGAAACCCTATCGCAGGGCGTAATACGCCATCTGTTTTTGGGTACTTATCTATACTACTAGAGATAAAGCCTTATGGCAAGTGCTTTCTTATTTTTTTTCAAAGTTTCTCATTATATAATCATAATTAACATTTTTAAAACTTTTTTTATTTTCCAAATGTTATTTTACCACAAAAAAAGAAGCTATCAACAAGTGATAACTTCTTTTATAATTCAGACCAACTAATTAATCAGTAGCTGTTCCGTTTTTCTTCATAATTTCTTCTTGGATTGATTTTGGTACAGCTTCGTAATGATCAAATGTCATTGTGAATGTACCACGTCCTTGTGTAGAAGAACGTAAAGTAGTTGCGTAACCGAACATACCTGAAAGAGGAACCATTGCGTTAACAACTTGTGCATTTCCGCGAGCTTCCATACCTTCAACACGTCCACGACGAGCAGTTACATGTCCCATAACATCACCTAAGTAATCTTCAGGAGCGACAACTTCAACTTTCATCATTGGTTCAAGAATAACAGCACCAGCACTCTTAGCAGCTTTTCTCAATGCCATTGAGGCAGCTACCTTAAATGCTGATTCGTTAGAATCGACATCATGATATGATCCATCATATAACTTAGCTTTAACATCAATAAGTGGGTAGCCTGCAAGAACACCATTTTGCATAGCTTCTCTCAAACCTTGTTCAACTGAAGGAATATATTCACGAGGAACAACCCCACCGACGATAGCGTCTTCGAATGCGAAACCGCCACCCTCTTCATTAGGTGAGAATTCAACTGTAACATCACCATATTGACCTTTACCACCAGATTGACGAACGAATTTACCTTGTGCAGAAACAGTTTTTGTAAATGTTTCACGGTAGGCAACTTGTGGTTCACCAACAGTAGCTTCAACGTTAAATTCACGTCTCATACGATCAACGATGATATCCAAATGCAATTCACCCATCCCAGCGATTAAAGTTTCACCAGTTTCAGGGTTAGTTTCAGCCTTGAATGAAGGATCTTCTTCTGCTAGTTTTTGTAAACCGATATCCATCTTATCTTGATCAGCTTTTGTTTTTGGTTCGATAGATACTTGGATAACTGGTTCAGGGAATTCCATTGATTCAAGGATTAATGGATGTTTTTCATCCGTTAATGAATCACCAGTTGTCGTATTTTTCAAACCAATAGCAGCAGCAATATCACCAGAGAATACTTCAGGAATTTCATTACGGTGATTTGAATGCATTTGAAGGATACGACCAACACGTTCACGCGTGTCTTTAGTAGAGTTCAAGACATAAGAACCAGCTTGTAATGTACCTGAGTAAACACGGAAGAATGTTAAACGACCAACGAAGGGATCCGTTGCAATTTTAAATGCTAAAGCAGCGAAATCTTTGTCATCACCGGCTGTGATTTCAACTTCTTCATCTGTTTTAGGATCTACTGCGTTATAAGGTTTAACATCTAAAGGAGATGGTAAGAAATCATTAACAGCATCCAACATCATTTGAACACCCTTGTTTTTAAATGCTGAACCAGCAAGAACTGGGTACATTTCAAGATTTAATGTTGCTTTACGGATAGCAGCTTTGATTTCATCTTTAGTAATTTCCACACCATCAAGATATTTTTCCATAAGCTTTTCATCAACATCAGCAACGGCTTCAACTAAAGCTTCGCGACGTTTTGTAGCTTCTTCTAAATATTCTTCAGGAACGTCAATACTTTCCCATGTAGCACCTAAATCTTCGTTATCATATAAATCGGCTTTCATTTCGATTAAATCAATAACACCTTCAAAATCATCTTCAGCACCAATTGGCATTTGGATAGGAACAGCATTTACTTGAAGACGATCTTTGATTGTGCCTACTGAGTAATCAAAATTAGCACCCATTTTATCCATCTTATTGATGAAAACGATACGAGGAACTGAATATGTTGTAGCTTGACGCCAAACGTTTTCAGTTTGTGGTTCAACACCAGATTGACCATCTAAAACAACAACGGCTCCATCTAAGACACGAAGTGAACGTTCAACTTCAATAGTGAAATCCACATGTCCTGGAGTATCGATGATATTAATACGATGTTCTTTCCATTCAGCAGTTGTTGCAGCTGATGTGATTGTGATACCACGTTCTTGTTCTTGTTCCATCCAATCCATTTGTGAAGCTCCTTCATGAGTTTCACCAATTTTATGAATTTTACCAGTATAGTATAAAATACGTTCAGTAGTTGTTGTCTTACCAGCATCGATATGAGCAACAATCCCGATATTACGCGTTTTTTCTAGTGGGAATTCGCGTTTATTTGCCATTTTGTAGTATCTCCTTTCGATTCTAAAATAGATTCAAAAAAATGACTACTATATCGATTATCAAAATCATATAATAGCCATTCTTTTATAAAATTACCAGCGGTAATGTGCGAATGCTTTATTAGCGTCAGCCATTTTATGTGTATCTTCACGTTTCTTAACTGATGCACCAGTATTGTTTGCTGCATCCATGATTTCTTTAGCTAAACGTTCTGGCATAGTATGTTCCCCACGTAAACGTGCGTAACTTACTAACCAACGTAAACCTAAAGTTGAACGACGATCAGGGCGAACTTCAATTGGCACTTGGTAGTTAGAACCACCGACACGGCGAGCTTTAACTTCAAGTACAGGCATGATGTTTTTCATAGCTTCATCAAAAACTTCATTAGGTTCGTTTCCTGTTTGTTCTTTAATCATTTCGAATGCATCATACAAGATCTTTGATGCAGTACCACGACGACCATCTAACATTAAACGGTTGATTAAACGTGTTACTAATTTAGAATTGTAAATTGGATCAGGCAATACTTCTCGTTTTGGAGCTGGGCCTTTTCTTGGCATCTAAATAACCTCCTTAGATTCTATTTTTATTAGAATAACTTTATTCTTATTTAGGTCTCTTTGCGCCGTATTTTGAACGACTTTGTTTACGATCAGCAACACCGGCTGTATCAAGAGCACCACGGATAACATGGTAACGTACCCCAGGTAAATCTTTTACACGGCCACCACGAATAAGAACAACACTATGTTCTTGCAAGTTATGTCCAATACCAGGAATGTAAGCTGTAACTTCAAGTAAGTTAGATAAACGCACACGCGCATATTTACGTAAAGCAGAGTTAGGCTTTTTAGGTGTCATTGTTCCGACACGAGTAGCAACCCCACGTTTTTGTGGTGCAGGATTATCTGTTTGAACTTTTTTGTAACTGTTATACCCGAAGTTTAATGCGGGTGCACCAGATTTTGAACCTTTAGAATTACGACCTTTACGAACTAATTGATTAATTGTTGGCATCTAAAGTTTCCTCCTTCCTTATTATAGGTTAATTGTTTTTTAAGTCCACACATCCAGGTGGTTCATTTTTTAATAATAAAAAATAACGTCCTAGACGTCTGTCTTATAATGCGCTGCTGTTATACAGAATCTCAACTATGTAGATGAATTAACTGTTCACAAAAAGCACCTTACACAGAATATCACGGTATTTAATATACGTCAATGGTATTTACACTAAAAAGCGTATTTTTTAATAGGAGGATTTAAATTATGTTAATTAGTTATTTATTTTTACTAGGTGCTTGCCTAGGTTCATTCATCACCTGCATTGCCACACGCTGTGCATTGAATCAGAATCAATTCAACAAAAGATCAATCTGCGACTATTGTGGTACAAAAATACCTTGGTTTGATCTAATTCCTATCTACGCTTATCTTAGATTACACGGACACTGTCGATTCTGCAAGGGAGAATTCCCAGCCTATTCATTTATTTTTGAATGTAGTTTGGCCGCCATGTTGCCCTTATCTTTCACTCAACTATCTCTTTTTGAATTTCTATTACTTATAACGTTCTTATTTTATTTAACTTTTCTATCAGCTATGGATTTCACTAACCGACTGATTTCTGGTCGCTTAACTATCGGTGGTGGAATACTATTCATCCTGTGGCATTATCTGTTATTTGGGTTTCCAGACTCACTAATAGCAATTAGCTTATTCAGTCTGTTTCTATTTGTCTTATGTTTTCAACAAAAGCTCGGCCTTGGCGATTTTATTTTACTGATTATCATTCAACTAACATTTGGTGTTCATTTTTGTTTGATTGCCACTCTTTTTGCTTGTATCAGCTCACTTATCTACTTTTTTACTGTAAAACAGAGTCGATATCAATTTTTCCCATTTGTCCCACATATAACGTTTGGCGTTTATATTACTATTGCGTTATCTTTCTTCATATAAATAAAAAAGCTAAGCAAATTTGCTTAGCTTTTACTTTAATCTTCGATTGCGTCATTCAAATGACCATAATTGAATAGAATATTTAAGATAACAGCCGACAGACTACCGACAACAAGTCCATTACCAAAAATGGTCTGGATTGTTAAGGGTAATGCTTGGAGTAATGCTGGTTGTACTGTTACACCAAGTCCTAAGCTGACCGAAATACCGATAATTAATAAATTACTATTACTACCTTCAACTTCGCGCAACATTTTAATACCTTGTGCACCAACCATACCGAACATAACTAACATAGCACCACCTAAAACGGCTGCTGGAATGACAGTTGCTGCTGCACCAATTTTAGGAAGTAACCCTAAAGCAATTAAAAAGAACGCTGAAAAATAAACAGGTTTCTTCGTTTTAATTCCTGATAGTTGCACAATTCCAACATTTTGTGAAAATGTCGAGTATGGGAACGTATTAAAGATACCACCTAAAACAGCTGCGATACCTTCAGCACGGTACCCTTTTTTTAAATCATCTTTTCTGATTGGACGACCAACGATATCTCCCAGCGCAAAAAATACACCAGTTGATTCAATCATAGTTGTTAACGCTGCTAATATCATAGTCACAATTGATGACCATTCAAATTTAGGGGCAGCAAACATAAAAACATGGGGTAATTGAAACCAATTAGCTTGGCTAACTGGGTCTAATGTTACTTTTCCCATAAATGAGGCAACGACCACACCAACTAAAATACCAATTAAGATACCCACTTGTTGAATGAATCCGCGGCCCCAAATGTTCAAGCCTAAAATAACGGCAATGGTTACACCTGCAACTATTAAGTTAGGGATACTACCAAATGATTTGGCTGTCACATCCCCACCGCCCATGTTGGTAAAGGCAACTGGAATTAACGTTAATCCGATTAACGTAATTAATGATCCTGTCACTACTGGTGGGAAGAATTTTCTAATGTTTGCAAAGAATCCCGAAATTAGAAATATAAAAATACCAGCAGCAATAATTGATCCATACATTGTTCCTAATCCAAAATGTTTTCCTACTGCAGTCAATGGTGCAACGTATTCAATCGCGCACCCAAGTACTACAGGTAAACCAATGCCAGTAAAACGTGTGCGTTTCAATTGTAATAATGTTGCAATCCCACACATGAAAATATCCATCGAAACTAAATAAGTAATTTGTTTTGTACTAAACCCAAGTGCAGCCCCAACTAATAATGGTACCAAAATGTCGCCTGAATACATGGCTAATAAATGCTGTAATCCTAATATTGCTGCTCTAAAATTTGATAAATTAGATTCATCCAAACTACTATTTTCTAATTCCGTGCTATTCTTCATTTGATCCTCCACATTATCTTTCACACTAATAAGTCGGATTTTCTATGGATTTCATGCCTAATACATGCTTGCTTTAACTCACATATAGTCCGGAATTTACGGCTCCGGGTAGAAACTAGCATCCATATCATGACATTATATAGGTGATCAGTATTTTTTATTGTATGACAATATTAACACAGTCTATTTACCCATACAATGGTTTGCGGACGTTATTAAAATGTAAGCGTTAATTGTTCGCTAATAAAGCACAAAAAAAAGAACAACTCTTAAATTAATAAGAATTGTTCTTTTTTAGCTATGACGTTAATCGTTCACGCTAGCTTCTTCTTCTTTCATTCGTTTCTCAATATCTGAGATTGAATAAACATTAGCTGAAATTGAACCTGTTTCTTTTGGTTTAATTTGACGGTAATCTGGCATACCAGTACCGGCAGGAATAATCTTACCAATAATAACATTTTCTTTCAGACCAATTAATGGATCATTCTTACCGCGAATAGCAGCATCCGTAAGAACACGAGTTGTTTCTTGGAATGATGCAGCTGATAAGAAACTGTTTGTTTCTAGAGATGCTTTAGTGATACCAAGTAAGACAGGACGTGAAGTAGCTGGAATGCCACCTTTGATCAATGTCTTATAGTTATCTTCTTTAAGATCCATGATATCCATTAAAGTACCTGGTAATACATTTGTGTCACCGGGATCCATAACGCGAACCTTACGTAACATTTGACGAGACATAACCTCCACATGCTTATCAGAGATTTCTACCCCTTGCATACGATATACTTTTTGAACTTCACGAAGAATATAATTCTCCGTAGAAAGAACATCACGAACTTGAATTAATTGTTTAGGATCAATTGAACCAACTGTTAGTGCTTCACCACGATGAATTTTATCACCTTCGGCAACTTTAAGAACAGCAGTATAAGGTAAACTATATGTTCGTGTATCAGTTTCACCTTTAACTGTTACTTCTTTAGTACGTTCAGCAGGATTTTCTTCAATTGCTTCAATCATACCTGTTACTTCTGTAATTTCAGCACGACCTTTAGGATTACGTGCTTCGAAGATTTCTTGAACACGAGGTAACCCTTGTGTAATATCATCTCCAGCAACCCCACCAGTATGGAAAGTACGCATTGTTAATTGAGTTCCGGGTTCACCGATTGATTGAGCAGCAACAGTACCAACTGCTTCACCAACTTCAACCTGATCACCAGTAGCCATATTACGACCATAACAATGTTCACAAACCCCATGCTTAGTGTTACATGTAAATGCTGAGCGGATAGTTACTTGTTCGATTCCAGCAGCGATAATTGCTTGCGCTTTGCTTTCTTCGATCATTTCGTTTGAAGCGACAATAACTTCACCAGTTTCAGGATTTTTAACGGTCTTCATTGCATAACGACCTAAGATACGGTCATACAATGGTTCGATCATTTCATTTCCTTCTTTAATAGCTGATACATCTAAGCCACGATCAGTGAAACAATCTTTCTCACGAATAATAACATCTTGAGCAACATCAACAAGTCGACGAGTCAAGTATCCAGAATCGGCAGTCTTCAAGGCCGTATCAGTCATACCTTTACGAGCCCCATGAGTTGAAATAAACATTTCCAACACTGACAAACCTTCACGGAAGTTAGAAATAATAGGTAATTCCATTGTTTTACCATTAGGAGCTGCCATCAAACCACGCATACCAGCTAATTGAGTAAAGTTAGAAATATTACCACGGGCTCCAGAATCACTCATCATTTGAATAGGATTTTGTGTGCCCAATGCTTCCATTAGTTTTTGTTGAATATCATCTTTTGCTTGTGTCCAGATAGCAATAACACGTTCATAACGTTCATCTTCTGTAATCAAACCTCGACGGAATTGTTTTGCAACTAAAGCAACTTGTTTATGAGCTTCTTCAATAATTGCAGGTTTTTCCTTTAAGTCAGTTACATCAGAAATACCAACTGTAATACCAGCATGTGTTGATTGATCATAACCTAAGTTTTTAAGACGATCTAACATCTTAGACGTTTCAGTTACTTTAAATCGTTTATAAACTTCAGAAATGATATCACTCAAGAATCCTTTTTTGAAAGGTAAAATAATTTCTTGTGCTTTAATAACATCACCAATATTTTGACCAGGTTCAACAAAATATTTGTCGGCTGTTTTATTAATTAAGTTATCATTCTTAGGTTCATTAATGTAGGCAAATTCATTAGGTAAAATTTCATTAAAGATTGCTTTACCAACAGTTGTTATCATAATGCGTTCTTTTTGCCAATCTGTAAATGGTTTACCTTCAGCAGCTAATGTTGCTGTTTGTAATCCAATACGAGTGTGCAAATGAACGTAACCATTACGGTAAGCCATTACAGCTTCGTTAGCATCTTTAAAGATCATACCTTCGCCTTCGCGGCCAGCTTCTTCCATTGTAAGGTAGTAGTTACCTAAAACCATATCTTGAGAAGGTGTTACAACTGGTTTACCATCTTTAGGTGCCAAGATATGATGAGCAGCTAACATAAGCAAACGAGCTTCTGCTTGTGCTTCATCAGATAAAGGTACATGGATAGCCATTTGATCTCCATCAAAATCAGCATTGTAAGCTTCACAAGCTAAGGGATGAAGACGAATTGCTTTACCATCAACTAAAATTGGTTCGAAAGCTTGAATACCAAGACGATGAAGTGTTGGTGCGCGGTTAAGGAGAACTGGATGTTCAACAATAACTTCTTCTAAAACATCCCAGATATCTTCATCGCGACGATCAAGTTTACGTTTAGCATTTTTAATATTTGAAGCCATTTCACGTTTAACAAGTTCTTTCATCATAAATGGTTTGAATAATTCCAAAGCCATTTCACGAGGAATACCACATTGATTCATTTGTAACGTTGGTCCAACAGCAATAACTGAACGGCCTGAATAATCAACACGTTTTCCAAGTAAATTTTGACGGAAACGTCCTTGTTTACCTTTCAACATATGTGAAAGAGATTTCAATGGTCGGTTACCAGGTCCAGTAACTGGACGGCCACGACGACCATTATCAATCAATGCATCAACAGCTTCTTGTAACATACGTTTTTCATTTTGAACAATAATACCAGGAGCGTTCAAATCTAATAAACGTTTTAGTCGGTTATTTCGGTTAATAACCCGTCTGTATAAATCATTCAAATCAGAAGTGGCAAAACGGCCACCTTCTAATTGAACCATTGGACGTAAGTCAGGTGGAATAATAGGAACAGCATCCATAACCATCCATGCAGGTTCATTTTCAGAAAGTAAGAATGCTTCTAAAATGTCCAAACGACGAACAGCACGTGTTCTCTTTTGGCCAGTAGCATCTTTCAATTCTTCTTTTAATTCTTCAGATTCACCAGCAAGATTAACATCACGTAATAAATGACGAATAGCGTCAGCACCCATTCCAGCTTCGAATTCAGTCCCGTATTCTTCACGTTTTTCACGATATTCACGTTCTGTTAATAACTGTTTCTTTTCAAGAGGTGTGTTACCAGGTTCAGTAACAACGTAAGAAGCAAAGTAGATAACTTCTTCCAAAGCACGAGGACTCATGTCTAAGACAAGACCCATACGACTTGGAATTCCTTTAAAGTACCAGATATGTGTAACTGGTGCAGCTAATTCAATATGACCCATACGTTCGCGACGTACTTTAGAACGAGTAACTTCAACACCACAACGATCACAGACGATACCTTTATAGCGAATACGTTTGTATTTACCACAGGCACATTCCCAATCTTTTGTTGGTCCAAAAATACGTTCATCGAATAGTCCGTCTTTTTCAGGTTTTAATGTACGATAATTGATTGTTTCGGGCTTTTTAACTTCACCATATGACCAGCTTCTAATCTTATCAGAAGATGCTAAGCCAATTTGCATGCTATCAAATTTATTGACATCGATCAAAGGACCGACCTCCCTTTAGTTTTATAGTGTGTTGGATTTCTCAAACTAAGCATTAGCTTCATCCACACAAATTTGAGTTCAGTAACTAAGCCAAAATTATTCTTTGTTCATTTCAGCAGCCATTTTTTCGGCTTCTTCTTTAGCTTTTTTCTCTTTTTGTTCATTAGCTAATTTGCTTAACGCATCCACATTAACGATATCATCATCGTCATCATCCATGTCACGTAATTCAATTTCAGTCTTTTTAGCATCAAGTACTTTCATATCTAATCCTAATGACTGTAATTCTTTAACAAGAACACGGAATGATTCAGGAACACCTGGTTTAGGAATTGGTTCGCCTTTGACAATTGCTTCGTATGTTTTCACACGACCCACAACATCATCAGATTTATACGTTAAAATTTCTTGTAACGTGTAAGCAGCACCATAAGCCTCAAGTGCCCAAACTTCCATTTCACCAAAACGTTGTCCACCAAATTGTGCTTTACCACCTAATGGTTGTTGCGTTACTAATGAGTATGGTCCTATTGAACGAGCATGGATTTTATCATCAACCATGTGAGCAAGTTTCATATAGTACATAACACCTACAGAAACACGGTTATCAAATGCATCACCTGTACGTCCATCATATAAGATTGTCTTACCATCATCTGAAATTCCAGCTTCTTTAAAGACATTCCAGATATCTGAATCGCGAGCACCATCAAAAACTGGTGTTGCAACATGGATACCTAATTTACGAGCAGCCATACCTAAATGAAGATCTAAAACTTGTCCAATATTCATACGAGAAGGAACACCCATGGGATTCAAAAGAATATCAACTGGTGTACCATCTGGCATGTAAGGCATATCTTCAGAAGGGACAACGATTGAAACAACCCCTTTGTTACCATGACGTCCAGCCATCTTATCACCCACACGTAACTTACGTTTTTGTGCAATGTAGATACGAACCATCATATTAACACCAGGACTTAATTCATCCCCTGCTTCACGAGTAAAGATTTTAACATCTTGAACAATACCGCCACCACCATGAGGAACTTTCAATGAAGTATCGCGTACTTCACGAGCCTTTTCTCCAAAGATAGCATGTAATAAACGTTCTTCAGCAGATAATTCAGTAACCCCTTTAGGTGTTACTTTACCAACTAAGATATCACCATCATTAACTTCAGCACCAATACGGACGATACCAAATTCATCAAGATCTTTTAATGAATCTTCACCAACATTAGGAATTTCACGAGTAATTTCTTCAGGTCCTAATTTTGTATCACGTGCTTCTGATTCAAATTCTTCAATATGAATTGATGTGTAGACATCATCACGAACAAGACGTTCGTTAATGATAACAGCATCTTCAAAGTTATAACCATTCCAAGTCATAAAGGCAACTAATGGGTTTTGGCCTAAAGCTAATTCCCCATTTTCCATTGAAGGACCATCAGCTAAAATTTCATCAGCATCAACATGATCGTTTACACGAACAATTGGACGTTGATTGTAGTTTTTACCACCATTTGAACGATGGAATTTCATTAATTTGTATTTATCTAAAGCGCCATCTTCACGACGAACACGAATTTCACGTGCATCAACGTATTCAACAGTACCTTCGTTTTTGTTAATTAAAGCGACACCAGAATCATGAGCTGCCTTATATTCAATACCTGTACCAACAAGTGGTGAATGAGGATTGATTAAAGGAACAGCTTGACGTTGCATATTGGCACCCATCAAGGCACGGTTAGAATCATCATTTTCCAAGAAAGGAATACATGCTGTAGCAACAGCCACAACTTGTTTAGGTGAAACATCCATGTAATCGACTTTATCAATACCGATTTCGATATTTTCTGAACGATTACGAGCCATAACGAGTTCATTTACAAATGAATCATCTTCATTTAATGGTGAGTTAGCCTGTGCAATAACATAGTTATCTTCTTCATCAGCAGTCAAGTAATCGATTTTATCAGTTACTTGATGTGATTCCCAGCTCACACGACGATAAGGTGTTTCAATAAAACCATATCGGTTAACACGTGCATAACTTGATAAACTATTAATCAAACCAATGTTAGGTCCTTCAGGCGTTTCAATTGGACACATACGACCGTAATGCGTGTAATGAACATCACGAACTTCATATCCAGCACGATCACGAGTCAAACCACCAGGTCCTAAGGCAGAAAGACGACGTTTATGTGTCAATTCACCAAGTGGATTAGTTTGATCCATGAATTGTGATAATTGAGATGAACCAAAGAATTCTTTAATAGAAGCCACAACAGGACGAATGTTAATCAATTGTTGTGGTGTAACAGTTGTTGTATCTTGAATTGACATACGTTCACGTACAACACGTTCCATACGTGATAAACCAATTCTAAATTGATTTTGTAGTAATTCACCAACTGAACGAATACGACGGTTACCTAAATGATCAATATCATCCACAGAACCAATATTTTCTTTTAAATTAAAGAAATAGTTCATTGAAGCAATAATATCAGCAGGTACAATATGTTTGTATTGTAAGTCAATATTGCCATTACCAATCATTGGCATCTCACGTTCTGGGTCTACTTGAGAATAAACCTTAACGATTTGAAGTACCATAGGTTCAGTAACAACACCATCTTCTGATGGGTGGTATGTGACCGTCTTGAAATCTTGACGATCAAGATATGGTGCTAAAGTTTCCATAACTTGTTTATCAATTACGGTATCTTTTTGTGCAAGTACTTCACCAGTATCTGGATCAGCCAATGTTTCAGCTAATGTTTGGTTCAATAAACGTGTTTTCAAGCTTAATTTTTTATTAATTTTGTAACGACCAACTGGAGCTAAGTCGTAACGTTTTGGATCAAAGAAACGAGCTGTCAATAAACTACGTGAGCTATCAGCTGTTTTAGGTTCGCCGGGACGTAGACGTTCATAAACATCTTTTAAAGATTCTTCAACACGTGAATCATCCGTATTTTTATGAACATCTTTTTCAAGTGTTAGCATTAAGCTATCATTGTTACCCAACATTTCAATAATTTCATCATCAGAACCAAATCCTAAAGCGCGGACCAATTCAGTTAATGGAATTTTACGTGTACGATCAATACGTACATATGAAATATTTTTAGCATCTGATTCATATTCTAACCATGCACCACGGTTAGGAATAACAGTTGTGCCATATGTTTCACGGCCATTTTTATCTAATGAACCATTGTAGTAAACCCCTGGTGAACGAACTAATTGAGAAACAATAACTCGTTCAGCACCATTAATGATAAATGTTCCTTGTTCTGTCATTAATGGGAAATCACCAAAGAAAACATCTTGAGATTTAATTTCGCCAGTTTCATGGTTAGTTAAACGTAATGTAACATGTAATGGAGCCGAATAGTTCGCATCATGTGCGCGTGCTTCATCTACAGTGTATTTAGGTTCTAATAATTGGTAATCAACAAATTCTAATGATAAGTTACCAGCAAAATCGTCAATTGGCATGATGTCTTCAAACATTTCACGAAGACCTTCATCCAAGAACCATTGGTAAGAGTCACTTTGAATTTCGATTAAATTAGGTAAATCTAAAACTTCTTTGATACGTGCGTAACTTCTACGTGTACTGTGTTTACCGTAGTTTACTAAATGTCCAGCCAAATTAGTCACCTCTCAAATTTATTCTGTAAACCTGCCAAAGTCCGATGATTTTATATTACAGTTTGATTACAAATTGCATACTAGACGAAAAAATCGGTTTTTTTGGCAAAAGAAAAAACAAAAACAGTTTATTTATTTTTAAATAATCACCATTTTTGTCTCTCTATAAGGCTTCTTACGGACAATAGATCGTAATCAGCTATAAAAATTCACAGTATTATACATTTAATTATCATATACGCTATTGAATCGGATGTCAACAGTTCGTGCTCATTAAGTCATCGTCACAAATTCTTCAGCACTCGTTGGGTGAATAGCAACTGTATCATCGAAATCTTTTTTAGTTGCGCCCATTTTAATTGCTACTGCAAATCCTTGTAGCATTTCGTCCATGCCTTCTCCAACACCATGTAATCCAACAATTCGTTCATCTTTACCAACCGTAATTAACTTCAGGTTTTCCTTCACCTTACTATCACCTAAACTATAACGCATTGGTGTAAATGATGATCGATAAATTTTTAGATTTTCTTGACCATATTCTAAAGTTGCTTCAGCTTCAGTTAAACCAATCGTTCCAGCAACTGGATGTGAGAATACCACTGTGGGTACCAATTTATAATCTAAATGTTCCGTAGGTTTATTATTAAACACACGCTCCATTAATCTTCGGCTAGCTGCAATTGCAACAGGTGTTAAGTCAAGTTTACCAATAACATCCCCAGTCGCATAAATACCAGCAACTGATGTATTTTGATACTCGTCGACCACAATAGTACCATTATCATTTAATTTAATATTTGTGGCAGAAATATTCATTTTATCGGTAACTGGTCGGCGGCCAACCGCCCAAATAACACAATCTACGACCAATGAGTCATCATTGGTAATAACTTCATATTTACCATCACTTCGCCGTTTCAACTCTGTCACCTTTGAGTTAAAACTAATATCAATTCCATTTTCTATATACGTTTCTGTTACATTTGTTGAAATTAATTCATCAAAATTAGGTAACAACGTGTCGTATTTTGCATACATGTGAACTTTTGACCCTAGTGCATTCAACGTTCCAGCAAGTTCAGTACCAATATAACCGTTTCCGATAACCGCAACTTTAGCAGGTAATTCTTTCAAATCATCAAAGAATTGATTAGATTCAATCCCATACGTTGCGCCAGGAATGTCGGGTATATTGGGTGTTCCACCAGTTGCAATTAGTATGTGCTCTGAGACATATTTTGAGCCATTAACTTCAACTGTTTGATTATCAATAAATTTTGCATAGCCTTTAATGACTTGTACCTGATTTTTATCTAAATTTCTGAAATATGCGCCATGTAATCGTTCAATATATGCAGAACGGTTAGCAACTAATTTTTCAAAATCAAGTTGCGGCTGTTGTTTAGTAAACCCATAATCAGTAGCTAAATCAAAATCTTGTGCTAACGCTGCTGCAGACCACATAATCTTTTTAGGTACACATCCAACGTTGACACAAGTTCCACCAATTTCATTTCCTTCTATTAAAATTACTTTTTTTCCAAAAGAACCAGCTCGATTTGCTGCTGCAATTCCAGCAGAGCCTCCACCAATTACAATAAGATCTATTTTTTCCATAGATAACACTCCTTTTCTAGTGATAAAAAAGGTGCAACTACATGAATAGTTACACCTTTTTAAGTTTACTTCACTGCTACTTTAGTTTTTGATTCTTTAATCGTTACTTTGATAACACCTTTTACAGCACCAATTGTAATATTATCATTATCTTTTATTTGACCAGAAAGAAGAATATCACTTAGACGGTCCTCAACTTCTGTTTGTAATGCACGACGAATGGGTCTAGCACCATATTCTGGATCAAACCCTGCCTTAGCAATCACATCAATTGCTGCAGGTGATATTTTAACCTTAATATCTTGTTCCTTCAACCTATCAATAACTTCTTTAGTCATCAATTTCACAATCTCATGTAATTCAACTTTAGTTAATGAATGGAATATAATTGATTCATCAATTCGGTTTAAAAATTCTGGACGAAAGGCTTTTTTAAGAGCCGCGCGAATTTTTCCAGACATTGCCTTATATTCATCTTTTTCAGATTCTACACCAAATCCAACAAACTTCTCATCACGAACGGCAGTTGCACCTAAGTTAGATGTCATAATGATAATTGTATTTCTAAAATCAATACGACGTCCTTTAGAATCTGTTAAGTATCCATCATCTAACACTTGAAGTAAAATATTAAAAACATCAGGATGCGCTTTTTCAACTTCATCCAAGAGAACAACAGAATATGGTGTCTGACGAACTTTTTCAGTCAATTGTCCACCTTCATCATATCCAACGTAACCTGGTGGCGATCCAATCAAGCGACTTGTACTATATTTTTCCATATATTCCGACATATCCACTCGAATCATTGCTTCTTCAGAGCCAAACATAGCTTCAGCAAGTGCCTTAGCTAATTCAGTTTTACCAACACCCGTTGGCCCAAGGAACATGAATGAACCAATTGGTCTTGCTGGATTTTTCAATCCGCTTCTAGCACGTCGAATAGCCTTTGCAATTGAGCTAACTGCCTCATTTTGACCAATAACACGTTTATGCAAAATGTCTTCAAGATGAATTAAGCGATCACTTTCACTTTTATTCAATTGTTGTACTGGAACACCTGTCCAATCAGAAACAATTCCTGCAATTTCTTCGCTAGTTACCTTTATATCATAATGTTCTGCACTAGACTTAACGGCAGCATTTTTTTCGGCTTCTAAATCTTCAACCTGCTTTTTAACACGCATTTCTTTTGTACGAATACCCGCAGCTAATTCAAAATCTTGCTGACTAACTGCATCATCTTTTTGTTGACGCAATTCGTCAAGTTGATCTTGTTTTTTACTTAATTTTGATTTAGTCCTTGGGCGCTCAATACGAACCTGAGCAGCGGCTTCATCCATTAAATCAATCGCCTTATCAGGTAGGAATCGATCAGTAATATATCGATTACCCATTTCTACTGCTGCTTCAATTGCATCATCGGTAATTTGCACGCGATGATGTGCCTCATATTTAGGTCGGAGTCCCTTTAAAATATCAACAGTCTGTGCTTCTGTTGGTTCTTTGATTGTGATTGTCGCAAAACGTCGTTCCAAAGCAGCATCAGATTCAATGTATTTTTGATACTCATCTAATGTCGTTGCACCAATAACTTGAACTTCACCACGAGCCAATGCAGGTTTTAATATATTAGATGCATCTATTGCACCTTCTGCACCCCCTGCACCAATTAACGTGTGTAATTCATCAATAAATAAAATAACATCTTTAGTCGTGTATACTTCTTTCAATATTTTCTTTAACCGATCTTCAAATTCACCACGATATTTTGTTCCCGCAACTAATGATCCCATATCAAGCATCATTAATCGTTTTCCAATCATGTCTTCAGGAACGTTTCCGTCAACTAATCGTTGAGCAAACCCCTCAGCGATTGCAGTCTTACCAACACCAGGTTCACCAATTAACACTGGATTATTCTTAGTTCGACGACTCAATACTTGAGTTAATCTTTTCACTTCAGAATCTCGACCAATTACAGGGTCAATCTGCTTATCACGAGCCATTTTAGTCAAATCACGTGCTAATTCATCTAATGTAGGTGTTCCCTCTTCTGGAGTTTGTTTACCACGATTCTTTTGTCTCATCTGAACTTCACTGACACCAAGTTGACGGAAAATCATTTTACGTACCTGCTTAACATCAGCACTTAATCCGCCCATAATTCTTGATGATAATATTTCATTATTACTTGTTAGCGCTAGTAAAAGATGCTCTGTACCCACCTTACTTGCATTTAAATTTTTAGCTTCATCGTTAGCAATTGATAAAATCATTTTTGCTTTTGGTGAGTAAGGTAAATAATTATCATTTTTATTTAATCTCAATGATCCATAACCAGTGAATCTTTCGATTTCTTCCATTATATCTTCTGGATCAACATTAAATTGTTTCAATACTTTATCTGCAATACCATTTTGTACTTCAGACAAAGCCAAAAGTAAATGTTCAGTACCAACGGCTTGTTGACGATAGTGTTTAGCAGCTTCCTGTGCTCGAATAAGAACTTCTTTTGCACTCGGCGTAAATAAATTATCCATATTATTACCTCTTTCTACTCTTCATATCGTAAGCGATTAATTAAATTAATCAACATTTTAGCGCGTATCATATTTTCTGATTCTGTATCCATACCAAGAAAAACATCTTTCTTTATTATAGCTAAAACTAAATTTGATTCTTTTTTTGTCAATGTCTTCTCATCATATAAACTTTGAATAATATCGTAACCTTCTTGTTGGGATACGTTTGTACCAATTAAATTTTCTATTGTTTGAATAAATTCTTGATCTACAAAAAGATTTACCTTTTCTATCCTAATATATCCACCGCCACCACGTTTACTCTCTACTACATATCCATTTTGAATAGTAAATCGCGTGTTAATAACATAATTTATTTGCGATGGTACACAATTAAATAATTCAGCAACTTCAGAACGTTTAATGACTATTTCTTTTTCGTCTAAAAGAATTTTCTTAAAATACTTCTCAATCACATCAGAAATATTCTGACCCTGCATATTCATCACCTCAAATAGTTTGACTAATGTTGACTTTCATTATACGAAATATAAATTAAAATTGAAAGTTATTTGTCCTAAACAAAAAAAGGAATTTAAACATAAAGTTTAAATTCCTTTTTCAATTAATCGGGAAAACAGGATTCGAACCTGCGACCCCCTGGTCCCAAACCAGGTGCTCTACCAAGCTGAGCTATTTCCCGAACACAAAAAAATGCACCCAGTAGGAGTCGAACCTACAACCTTCTGATTCGTAGTCAGACACTCTATCCAGTTGCGCTATGGGTGCATTAAAAATATAAAATTAAAACAATAAATGGTGCCGAGGACCGGAATCGAACCGGTACGGTGATCACTCACCGCAGGATTTTAAGTCCTGTGCGTCTGCCAGTTCCGCCACCCCGGCATTTATTGAAAAGCGGAAGACGGGATTCGAACCCGCGACCCCCACCTTGGCAAGGTGATGCTCTACCACTGAGCTACTTCCGCAAAAAAATTAAAAAATGGTGCCGACTAGACGATTCGAACGCCCGACCCCCTGATTACAAATCAGGTGCTCTACCAACTGAGCTAAGTCGGCATAACTGAAAATGATGCGGGTGAAGGGACTTGAACCCCCACGTCTTACGACGCTAGATCCTAAATCTAGTGCGTCTGCCAATTCCGCCACACCCGCAGAATGTGGAATTGAAAATGAGCCGTGACAGGCTCGAACTGTCGACCCTCTGATTAAAAGTCAGATGCTCTACCAACTGAGCTAACGGCTCAAATGGAGGTTACAGGGCTTGAACCTGTGACCCTCTGCTTGTAAGGCAGACGCTCTCCCAACTGAGCTAAACCTCCAAATAATAAAAAAAGCATGGCAACGTCCTACCCTCGCAGGGGGCGACCCCCAACTACTCTTGGCGCTAAGAAGCTTA